>JAISMZ010000239.1 GCA_031276475.1 Coriobacteriales bacterium | reverse complement strand
GGTTCTTTTGTGTTCCTGGCAAAAACGTTGTATTTTGACACGACATTATTGCCAGGAACACAAAAGAACCGTCCCTCTGTGTCGTCCAAAAGAACCGTCCCTCTGTGTCGTCTGTGCCGTCCCTCTGTGTCGTCTGTGTCGTCCCTCTGTGTCGTCTGTGCCGTCCCTCTGTGTCGTCCCTCTGTGTCGTCTGTGCCGTCCAGCAGAGGCGCAGGCACCTCCCTAAGAGACCAGAAAAGCCAGTGCTGCCCGCTTTTCGTGCTCGTGTCCTTCAATCGTCCCGACTCGCTCTACGAGAAGCTGCTTGCTGATAATCCCGCTGGCAAGAAGGCTGCTGACGTAGTGGATATCCTTTTCGCGATGAGCGCAGAGCTTTGCCGCGCACAGATCGTAGGGGTCGAGGCAGAGTCCTGCCCCGCCGCCTGTGTTCTCGTTGGACAACTCAACCAGGCGCTCCTTCCAGCCTGGCGGCAGGATGGCAGTCGTCTCGTCAACGCCCTGAGCGTAGATGCCAAAAGTATCATGAAAAAGCGAGAACTCACCGATTGAGCCGTCCACCAGATCTGCCAATTGCTGTTCGGGGTCGTTTAGGAACATGATGTCTGCCTCGACCGACTGCGTTACCTCTCCAGGAAGCTGGGATGAGTCGAATGAGGCGAGTATTGCCTGCGAGCCGATGATAACCACGCTTTGCTCCCCGGTGATGCCAATGCAGGCGCGGATGATGTGCTCGATCTCAGACCGGTTCATTGCCCCTGCCGTCCCGCCTCAGTATGTCCCAGCGCTCGCGCGGGGAAAAAACGCCTGCAAATGGCGCGACCTGCCAGGCACTAAGCCCTTCATCCGACTCATCGCCAATCAGCGCCCTGAGTGTCGCTTTATCGCCTAAGGCGTTTTCCCAGTTATCGAGGTACGCGTATTCCACCGCGCCTGACACCGTGCTCCGAAGCCGTGGCAGGTTCCTTCTGGCAACCGCGACCACCTGAGGGTAGCTGCTGTCAACCTTTTTCAGCAAAGCCCGTTTGAGTCTATGCGTTGTTCTGAGCGTCATGACCGGCTCCTGCGCGTCGGTTCAGTCTTTGAGACAGTATACCAGTTGCTGATATCAGGGTGGTTGCAAGGACAGGGCCCTGGGGACAGCCTGTCTGGACAGTAGCCGTCCTTCTCCACAGCTTCGCGCTTGCAGGATTCACGGTGTTACTAATCCCAAAAATGTGTTACTGTTGCGGGGTACGCGTGAACGGTGAGGAAAACGGAGGCTATGATGGTAGACGACGCGCTTTGGCGAAAGGCGGTTGCCTTTCATGGGCACGAGTGTCCGGGGCTGGCGATTGGCTTTGCGGCGGCGTTGGGCGCGATTGCGGAGTTGGGTTTGGAGGCCGCCGCGCTGCCCGCGACCGATGAGGAGATTGTCTGCGTGACCGAGAATGATGCCTGTGGCGTGGACGCCATCCAGGTGGTTTTGGGCTGCACCTATGGCAAGGCCAACCTGATACCGCGGCTGCGCGGGAAGATGGCGTTTTCCTTTTTCACGCGGCCACGCCACGCGCCGGGCGAGCCGCCGGCGGCGGCCAGTCGGGCGGTTCGGTTGATGCTCAGGCCCGAGGCGGGGGCTGGGCTGAGTCGCGCGGAGTTTCAGCGGCATCTGCTGGAGGCGCCTTACGAGGAGTTGTTTGAGCTCGCGGTGCCCGGCTACGGCCTGCCCGAGGCGGCGCGGCTGTTTGCCTCGCATCCCTGCTCGGTCTGTGGAGAGAAGACCGCCGAGCCCTTCCTGCGGGTGGTGGAAAGCGAATACGTCTGCCTGGACTGCTACCAGGGATATCAGCGCGAAGGCTTCAAGTGAGCGAGAGGCCGGGAGCGGGAGCGGCGGAGCCGGGAGCGGCTGCGGGAGCGGCTGAGTCTCCGGGGGCGGGGGCGGCTGTTGTTGTCGCCCCCGACCGCGCCGCAACTGCCGCCCCCGCCACTCCTGCCACAACTGCGGGCGCTCCCGCAGCCGCCCCTGCTCCTGCCGCCGCCCCCGCAGTCGCTGCGGCTGCGCGGCGGCGGGAGCGGCGCAACTGGCTAATCATCGCCGGCATCGGAGCCGTCTGCCTGCTGGTGGCGCTGGTGGCGCTTTCCAGCGGCGCCTCCTCGCTAAACATCGGACAAAGCGCCGCTGGCCTTTTGGGCATCGGCGACGCGCAGAGCGTCACGACGGTTCAGACCATCCGCCTGCCGCGGGTCTTAACGGCCATCATCGCCGGCGCGGGCCTGGCCCTGGCCGGCGCGGTCCTGCAAAGCGTCCTGGAAAACCCCCTTGCCTCGGCCTCCACCGTGGGCATCTCGCAGGGCGCGGTCTTTGGCGCTACCGTCGCTATTTTGCTTATTGTACCGGCAGTTTCTGACGCCGGCAGCGCCGCCGCGATCGGCCTGGGCACGGTGGCCCTCTTTGCCTTTGCCGGCGCGCTGGTCTCCTGTCTGGTGGTGCTGCTCTTCTCGCGACTGGGAATCTCCAGCCCCGAAAGCATCATCTTGGTGGGCGTGGCCCTCTCGTCGCTGTGGGCCGGCGCCTCCACCATCATTCAGTACTTCTCCGACGACCTGGCCCTAACCAAGGTAATCTTCTGGCAATTCGGCGACCTCGGCCGCGCCACGCGCCCGCAGATAGCGCTGATGGCTGGCATCGGGCTGGTCTGCGCCATCTACTTCCTCGTCAACCGTTGGAACTACAACGCGCTGCTCAACGGCAGCAACGTGGCCGGCAGCCTTGGCGTCAACGTTAAACGGACGCGCATTTTGGGCGTGGTCTTCTCCTCTCTGATGGCCGCCGCGATGGTCTCCTTCGTCGGTCTGATCAGCTTCGTCGGCCTGATTGCCCCGCATATCGCACGCCGCCTGATTGGCAACGACTATCGTTTCCTGCTGCCGGCGTCGGCCGTACTCGGCGCCATCATCCTGCTCGCCTCCGACCTGGTCGCGCGAATGATCCTCTCGCCGGTGATCCTGCCAATCGGCGCCATCACCTCCTTTCTCGGCGCGCCGCTGTTCCTCTACCTGCTGCTCAAGGGGTATCGGCGATGATTGTGGAGGAGGACGCCCCGCATTCCCATTTGCACGAGCACGCCGACGGCACGCTGCACAACCACTACCACAGCCATCCGCAGGGGCTTGCACCGCACCACCACGGCGCGAGCGACGTCAGGCAGCATCCGCCCCATCTTGTTGCAGACCCGCCCCGCCATGCCGCCGACCTTGCCCAACACGCGCACGCCCACCAACCCACCAGCCGCGTGATACTGCAAACGGAGCAGGCAACGTATCGCTACGCCCGCGCCACACGCCCCGCCTTTGAGCGCGTCGACTTTGCCGCGCAGACGGGCTGCCTGCACGCCATTTTGGGCAACAACGGTGCCGGCAAATCCACCCTCCTGGCACTGCTCGGCGGCCTGATGCGCCCCACCGAGGGCAGCGTGCGGATAGAAGGCCGGCCGCTGCACGAGATGGGCCATCGCGAGGTAGCCCAGCACATCGCCGCCGTGACCCAGCAGCAACATATTCCCCACCTCTCCGTCTACGATGAGGTGCTGCTGGGCAGGCGACCGCATATCGCCTGGTCCGTAAGCGATTACGACCGCGAGGTCGTGGTCAGGGTAATCGAGCGACTGCGGCTCGCGGAGTTCGCGGACCGCTACGTTGACCAGCTCTCCGGCGGCGAGCGCCAGAAGGTCTTCATCGCCCGCGCCCTGGCCCAGGAGCCGGAGGTGCTACTGCTTGACGAGCCCACCAGCGCCCTCGACCCAAAAAACCAGATAGAGGTCCTCCAGGCGGTACGCGAGGTGACCCGCTCGAGTTCTTTAGCTACTATATTAGTATTACATGACATCAATCTGGCACTGCGCTTCTGCGACCGCTTCCTTTTGCTGCGTGACGGCCAGGTGGTGGCCTCCGGCGGCCTGGAAGCCGTCACCAACAAAACCCTGGAAGCCACCTACGACCACCCCCTGCAAATCCACCATGTAGCCGGCAACGCAGTGGTGGTTCCGGCCTGAGACGAACACAGACGACACAATATGGACGTACTCACCTGTGTTCCTAGGAACACAGGATTGTACGTCCCTTTTGTGTCGTCCGCCCCTTTTGTGTGTCGCGTCCCTTTTGTGTCGTCCGTCCCTTTTGTGTTCGTCGCCTTTGTGTCGTCCGTCCCTTTTGTGTTCATCTCCTGTATTTTGGCTGAAACTGCAATCACAGCTATGGCTGCGGTCGCAGTTTCAGCCAGGGGGAGCGTCTATTCGTTTTTGGCTATGTACTTGCCGGTCAGATAGCCAAAGGTTATACAGTTGGCACCGTAGTTGGCTCCTTCAATCATGAAGCTGTAGTTAGTGGCAAACATATCTCCAACCATGGTTCCAACGTTGTAGAGGCCGGGAATCGGATTGTCGTCATCACCGCAGACACGCATGTTCGCGTCGGTATTCAGGCCGCCGAGGACGGTAAGAAAGACCAGGTACGATCCGCTCGCCTGTCCGTAGAACGGGCCGCTCTCGATTGCATGCAAGTGCGTCGGATTCTTGTAGAAGTCGCTATCGCTGCCCTTGGAGGCAAGCTCGTTGTAACGCTTGACCGTATCAGCCGTTTCAGACGGCAATCCAAGCTGGGCGATGACATCTTCGATGGTATCACCTTTAACCATGGGAGGCGATCCGGCAGCAGCACCGGCGGCGGCTTCGTCCCAGGAGGCGATGACGGCCTGGTAAATACTCTCGGCGTCACCCTCAATGGTGCTGTCGTTGTTCCAGCTGCCCGAGACGGTCTCATGCCGGGCATACCCCGCATCCCAGAGAGCAAAGACGGCTTTTCCGGGTTGTCCATAGTTATTCATTCCCGCGACGGGGGAAAGGCAGTCCTCGTTCATGAACCGCTCCCCATTCCTGTTCACTAATAGCCCAAGGAAGTTACTGTAAAGGTTTCTTGGCCCGGGCCCAAAGAAGCCACCCATCACACAATTGGGAAAAATCTTCTGCCAACCGGCGCCTATCCAAAGACCCATACGTTGCCCATCACCCTTGTAAAGGCCTCCATAGGAGAATCCGGTATCG
>JAISMZ010000236.1 GCA_031276475.1 Coriobacteriales bacterium | reverse complement strand
GGTTCTTTTGTGTTGCTGGAAGACAGCACATCGCAAGGTGAAAGCTTACTGCCAGCAACACAAAAGAACCGTCCCTCTGTGCTGCCTGCCTCTGTGCTGCCTCAAAAGAACCGTCCCTCTGTGCTGCCTGCCTGTCACACCGCGCCGTCGGCCCCCGGCGACCTGCGCGGTCGGCGCCTGCTGCTTGCGGGCGGCCTCAGTGGCCTGGTGCTCTTTTTTGCAGGGTGCTTTCAGCAGATCGGGATGGTGGACATCGACGCCGGCAAGGCCGGTTTTCTCACCGCACTCTACATCGTCTTGGTGCCGGTCTTGGGGATCGTGCTGCGCCATAAGACCCACTGGAACACCTGGACAAGCGTGCTCATCGCGGTTGTGGGCCTGTACTGCCTCTGCGTTAAGGAGGGCCAAAGCATCCAGTTTGGCGACCTGGTAATACTGATAGGCGCCTTTGGCTGGGCCTGTCACATCCTGGTGATCGATCATTTTGTGGAGGGCATCTCACATCGCGCGGTACTCAAGCTCTGCGTTGCTCAATTTGCCCTGGCCGGGGCGCTGGCGTTGGTGGCCTCGCTGTTCCTCGACCGGCTTTTTGTGCCCGCGCCGCCTACCCTGGCGTTGCTGCTTGACGCCGCTCCCGCCTTTCTTTACGTAGGTATCCTCTCCACCGGCATCGCCTTTACCTTTCAGGCGGTGGGCCAGCAGGGTTTGAGCCCTGCGGCCGCATCGCTTTTGATGAGCCTGGAGTCGGTTTTTGCGGTGATTGGCGGCACCCTGCTTTTGGGCGAGTCGATGGACGCGCGCGAGTATATCGGCTGCGCGCTGATGTTTGCCGCAGTGGCGCTCTCGCAGCTGCCGGTTGGACGGGCGCGGGCGCCGGTTATCTGAAGGGTGGCGGCAGAACAACGGTAGAGCCTGCAGGCGGGCCGGCAGGGCAGGGCGCGGGTGGCTGTGGTTTTGTTGAGCGTCAGCTGGGGTGAAGTGGGTGTGTGGGCTGTGTCAAGCTTTTCGGACACCTGAGCCACGCAATCCAACTTGCTGTCAGGCCCCACCTCCAAAGCTGCCGATGTGGGGTTCATCTCCTATCTTGAGCCAACGCTGACCCTGCTGTTAGGCATCTTCCTCTACGGCGAACAGTTCGCCAGAGCCCACGCCTTCTGCTTCGCACTGATCTGGCTGGGGCTGATCCTGATTGCGGTGGAGGCCGTCTACGCCATGTGCCAGGGCAGGCGCGAGGCGATTTAGGAGGCGAGGGTGCGCCCGAACTGTCCGTCCAGAAAGTTAGCTATCTCAGGCAGCACCGTAGCGGCTGTACAGTAATCGATGTTCTCGTACAAAAGTGGCGTCGTTATCTGCTCGTAGTCATAGCGATAGGCCTCTTGCACGTGCAACTTTCTCAAGGTGTCCGCAAGCGATACGTCCGGAGCTGCAGACAGGCAGTGGCTGTTGCTTTGACGCTCCGAGCGAGCCTGGCTAAACAATGTGGCTAGTGTGTCATCAAAGCTGATTAAGGCAGCCAGCTTATAAAGGTCGTAGATATGCCGGGACTGCCGCTGCGAAACACTGCGGTTGAGGTAGTAGTCGGCCACGGCAAAGCTCTTATCCACAAAGGCTCGCTCCAAGGAAACCACCTTGATAGAAAAATTGTCCAAGTCGTAACGTGAAAGCAAATCGCTCCTGCCCAAGTCCTTTAAGTATTGGCCAATAAAGCTAATCAGTTCGCCTGTTTGTGATGGTGTTGTGGCTGACATCAGGCTGACCTCAATAAGCAGCCTGCTTGCGGCGACACTGTCAATCAGCGGCGGCAACATAACAATATACTGGTTGAACTCGCGTCGGCTTTTGGTATCCCCTATGTTTTCTATGATCAGGCCAAGCGCGGAGATGGCCGACCGGATTGCCGTCTTGGTCTTCTTGCGCATGCCTTCGCTGGGGTGTGTCGCGTCCAGCCCAAGGTCGACATCTTCAGAAAACCGCGCAATTGCACCATAGCACTTGCTCAGGGCGGTGCCGCCCTTAAAGGTCATTTCGGGATAAAGAGCCGCGATGCCCTTTAGCGCCGCACAGATGAAATAGTCCTTGTAAACGTAGTCTTGGGAAATGCCCAAGGCAGCGGTCGTTGCGGCCACGAGTTCGCGCAACAGATCGCTGTCCTCATGCAAATACACCGTATGCCGCACTTTCTATCAGGCGCTTGGCAGTTTTTGCGGGGTAAGAACGAACGCAATCGTTGACGATGCACCGCTCGGTGGCAGTGGAGAGTTTGATTATGTTGTTAAGCTCCGCCGCACTGAGCGTCTCCAGTCGCACAGCGGTAAGTAAATCGAGCAGCTTAAGCGCGTTGACGTTATCCCTGGTGACCTCAACGTACGGCTTTCTCAAGGTTATCCTGCGCCAACCGCCAAAGGGCTTGATGTCGCGTACGCGCCTGCTGGCATTGTTGGTGGTGATTTCCAGCGTGGCTGGGACCTGCGGCGAGACACCGACCTCGTTTTGCAGGTTAAGTCCCGATACGTAGCCGTACACATCGCTGCCGTTGTCAAGGTATTTTCTCGCTATTGCCTTGTAAGGCAAAAGCGGCACCTTTCCCAGCGCGCCTTGTCGCGGCAGGTAGTAGACCCCTCTGATGACACGCTCAATGTCCCCGCTTGCCATAGCTTCGTTAAGGCACGCATAGACGGTGGGTATCGACACGTCAGCGAACTCAGAGATGATGTCCGCAATGGCTATCGGCTCGTCTTGGCCAAACCGGTTTTTCAGTATGCCTACAAAATCCTTCATGACGGTAGTTTAACATACTTAAGAAAAATGAACAGGTTTTGTTAAATATTTTTTTATACGCTCGGTTCCATGGATGCGGACGGCGATTCCCATAGCGGGCAGGCCGGCGTCGTAGACAGGAAGTATCGCCTTTTCCGTCCCCATTTCTACCAGTGCTGCCCTGAATAGCCACACGCTGCCGTTCACCGTCTGCCTGAGATGTAACTTGCAATCTTATAAAAAGATCCATGGGGACAGGCCATCTGGCCTTGACCCAACGGCCCAGCATCTGTTCGCCGATACCGAGCTCGCGGGCCGTCTGCGCGATTGGCTTGCCGGAAGAGATTACGTAGTCGGCGGCCTCTTCTTTGTACTCTTTCG
>JAISMZ010000169.1 GCA_031276475.1 Coriobacteriales bacterium | reverse complement strand
TACCTGTCCGGTGGGGATAGCCACGCAAAATCCTGAGCTGCGCCGCAAGTTTCAGGGTAAACCCGAACACATCGAGCGCTATATGCGTTTCGTCGCTCAGGAGGTGCGCGAGTGGATGGCCCGGATGGGTGTGCGCAGCTTTGATGAACTGGTCGGTCACGTCGAGTTGCTCCGGCAGATTGCCGTCGATCCTTCTGAGAAGGCTTCGCGCCTGAACCTCTCGCGGCTGCTTTATCAGACGCGGATCGACCCGGACTACGGGCTTTGGCACTTTGCCAACCCGCAAAACCACAACCTCAAGCGCGAGTTTGATCTCCTGACCCTGGTTCCCCTGGCCGCCTCCGCGATTCACAGTGGCCAGCGCGTGGAGGCGCGGCTGGACATCCACAATCGCAACCGCACGCTCGGCACGGTGCTTTCCTCCGAGATCACTCGCGCCCACGGCGAGGCAGGACTGCCGGATGACACCATCCATCTTTTTCTGCATGGCTCCGGTGGCCAGAGCTTTGGGGCCTTCCTGGCGCCCGGCGTGACTCTCGATCTACAGGGTGACTGCAACGATTACCTCGGCAAGGGTCAAAGCGGCGGTCGCATCATCATTCGTCCGCCAAAGGATTCGCCGTTTGATGCCTCCGAAAACATCATCGTTGGCAACGTCGCCTTTTACGGAGCGACCGGCGGCGAGGCCTTTCTCAACGGCATGGCTGGCGAGCGCTTCTGCGTGCGCAACAGCGGTGTCACGGCCGTCATCGAGGGTGTTGGCGACCAAGGTTGCGAGTATATGACCGGCGGCGTTGCCCTGGTACTCGGTAAGACTGGTCGCAATTTTGCGGCGGGCATGAGCGGCGGCGTAGCCTATGTTTTGGACGAGGACGGCGATTTTTCCGCTAGCCTGAACACCGGCAATGTCAGTCTGCACCCCTTGGACAGCGAGGACATCGAGCGCGTACGCCAACTCCTTGAGCGACATCGTGACTATACCGGCAGTGCCAAGGCTCAAAGACTGCTTGAGGAATGCACAGACCAGGCGACCGACGGCTTCAGCCGCTTTGTAAAAGTGGTTCCCGACGCCTATGCGCAGGTGCTTGCAGCCCTTAAAGTAGCCGCCGAAAAACAGCTTGACCACGATGAGAGCCTGATCTACGCTTATAACGCGGTTGTCTCCAGCAAGAAGAAGGCAGGTTAGCGATGGGCAAGGCAACAGGATTCATGGAGTACCAGCGCGCCCAGGCACCCAGCCGGCCACTGGTTGAGCAAATCGGCGATTACGCGGAGTTCCACGGCGTCTACGATCAGCCGACCCTGCAACAGCAGGCCGCCCGCTGTATGGACTGCGGCATTCCTTTTTGCCATGCCGGTATTGTGGTAGAAGGAGCTTCAGTCGGCTGTCCTTTGGGCAATGTCATCCCCGAGATAAATGACCTGGTCTATCGCGGCCTGTATGCAGAAGCCTACGCGCGACTGCGGCGGACGCACCCCTTTCCGGAGTTTACCGGTCGCGTCTGCCCGGCGCTTTGTGAAGGGTCCTGCACCCTGGGCGAACATGAGCCGCCGGTAAGCATCAAGGAGATAGAGCACTACCTCGATATTTTTGCCCGCGAGAGGGGAGTGCTTGCACCCCGCGTTCCGGTTGTGCGCACAGGACGTAAGGTGGCTGTCGTCGGATCCGGTCCGGCAGGACTGGCTGCCGCCGACGCCTTGAACAGACTCGGCGAGACGGTGACGGTCTTTGAGCGGGCCGACCGCCCCGGCGGACTTCTGATGTATGGCATCCCGATGATGAAGCTCGACAAGCAGATAGTGCTTGATAGAATATCTATATTGACGCAAGAGGGCATCAGCTTTATCTGCAACGCTGAGGTAGGGGTCACGCTGAAGGCCGAGAGCTTGCTGGCTGACTTTGACGCCATCGTCCTTGCGGCCGGTGCAACGCGACCATTGCAGACGCGGGCTCCAGGCGCCCATCTGGACGGCGTGGTAGCAGCCATGGATTTTCTCACCAACGCCACGCGCGGCATACTCGATGGCGAACAAGCGTTCGATACAAAACTCAGCGCCGCCGGTCGTGATGTTGTGATCCTCGGCGCAGGGGACACGGGCACCGACTGCGTTGCGACCGCCTTGCGTCAGGGTGCCCATTCCATCGTTCAGTTTCAGCGCAGCGCAGCGCCTCCTGATCACCGGGCGGCCGACAATCCCTGGCCGCTGTGGCCACGGGTGCAAACGACCGACTACGGTCATCAGGAGGCAATTGCAGTTTACGGTAATGATCCGCGCGAGTACGGCACCTCAATCAAGGAGATTCGCGCGGGTAGAGACGGCCGCGTCTGTAGCGTTATTACCGTAGGCTACGACACCAGTTATCGGGACAACCGCAAGGTCTTAAGTGAGCGCCCCGGCTCTGAGCGCGAGCGGACGGCCGACATGGTGATAGTCGCCATGGGTTTTGCGGGCCCGGAGCCCACGTTAGCCCGTGCGCTGGGGCTTGCGACCGATGCTGCCGGCTCCATTGAGCTTGCCGCCGCTGGCTCCTATGCAACCAGTTGCCCCGGAGTCTTTGTAGCTGGTGACATGCGTCGCGGGCAGAGCCTGGTTGTCTGGGCTTTGATGGAAGGCAGAGACGCAGCCAGCGAAGTCCACCGCTACCTCGAAGAGCAGGAGAGGTTTCACAACAGTTGACGCGAGGAATTACACGAGTTTGTGAGGACTTGGCACGGAAAGAAACACGTGGAAGTGCAGCATTACTTTACATAACATTTCTTATCAGATATTCTTGAAAATGGTGTTATCCACCAGAAATGCTGTAGAAGCCGGGAAGCTGCAAAATCGTGAAATGCGCATTGTACTGTGATAAAGACGGGAGTAGAAAAAATGGAGAGTAGCCCCTCTAAAATCTTTTGGACCACCATGCGGATAGCCGACAACAATGAACCGATACCCAAAAAACTCCGCCGCCTGTTGTTGACTGCCGGATTTGGTGAGCTTGACTTAGAGCGCAAATTCGTGGCTATCAAGATGCACTTTGGCGAGGGCGGCAATCTTGCCTACCTGCGTCCGAATTATGCAAAAGTGCTTGTTGATCTCGTTAAAGAAGCGGGTGGCCGTCCTTTTCTGACCGACTGCAATACCTTGTACCCCGGCCGCCGCAAGAATGCCCTTGAACATCTTGACCTTGCCTATGAGCACGGCTTTTCGCCCTTCTCCACAGGCTGCCAGATACTCATCGGGGACGGCCTGAGCGGCAGCGATGAGGCGCTGGTGCCGGTCGTTGGTGGCGAGTACATCAAGGAGGCTAAGATCGGCCGTGCTGTGATGGACGCCGACGTGTTCATCAGTCTGAACCACTTTAAAGGCCACATTGAGACAGGATTCGGCGGGGCACTGAAAAATATCGGTATGGGCTGTGGCTCACGAGCCGGTAAGATGGAGATGCATTCAGCCACTCATCCCAAAGTTAAAGAGGATGTCTGCATCGGTTGTCGCAAATGTGCCCGCTTCTGTGGCAGTGATGCCATCAGCTACCCCAGGCGCAAGGCCCAGATTGACCCTCAGACCTGTGTCGGTTGCGGACACTGTATCGCCGCCTGTCCGGTTGATGCCATCTATTCGGCTTTTGACGAGGAAAACGAGATCGTCGGTGCCAAGATAGCCGAGTACGCTAAGGCGGTGCTGGATGGCCGTCCGCACTTTCATGTCAATCTGGTGATCGACGTCTCCCCTCTCTGCGACTGCTTTGGTGCCAGCGACCTGCCCATCGTTCCCAACGTCGGGATGTTTGCCTCATCTGATCCCGTCGCCTTAGACGCTGCCTGTGTGGCCGCAGTAAATGCCCAGCGACCCAACGAGGGAAGCTTGCTCGCCGAGCGCCTGCGCGAGCGCCGAGAGCACGTCAGCGACAACGCCACAGACGCTGCGGACAGCGATCGCAGCGGAGACGAGCCCAACGATCACTTTAAAGTGGTGAATGAGCACAGCAACTGGATTGCCCAGCTCACGCATGCCAAAAAGATTGGCCTCGGCAACACCGATTACGAGCTGATAGAAGTCTAAGTGGCTGTCCGGCAATAACGTTGCCGAAAGATTGCAAGTCAGTTTGCCTCAGATCAAGGTCAGCTCTGCACGCGTTCAGTCCTCCTCTGCTCGTCCATTAGCTCGACGCTCTTCTCGGCCTCCTGTGCTTCACCCGTGCCCTCCCCCTCCGCGGGCTTTTTGCTCTGCCTGCGGTTATCCCGGTGATGCTGCCGGCGTCTCTCACGCTGCGCAGTCCGCTTCAAGCGGGCGGCCTCACGTCTGCGCAGCCAGACCTCCGAGACCGGCTTAAGCTCCGCCCTCTCCAGCGCTCGTGGCCAAGGCCCTAAAACCCCCTTTATCCTGCTTCTCTCCCGAGGCTCAAAATCCGCCTTGAGCGGCAGCCGTCCAAGCTCCGCCGCCCGCTCTTGAAGGAGACGCACGCAATAGGCCTCTTTCTCGGCTCTGGTCATCGATTTATCGGACACGTAAAATCACCTCGCGCAGCTTCACAGACCCTGCAAAAATCCAGCGGTTGGCTGGTTTTATTCGCATCACCCCATGGTATCACAACAAGTCCCAGGTAAATCAGCCCGCTTTGTTGATGACCTGGCCGATCTGCTCGTAGTGCTCCAGATTGGTATCGGTGACGCTAATCCCGGCGGGCTTCTCGCTGAAGATTATCTCGCAGGCCGGGTTGGTAAAAGCCATGGTCAGCAGGGAACCTGGCTCAGGGTTTACCATCTCGATTGTTATCGTAGCCTCTCCGGCGCTTATCTGAACATCTTGAACCTGCATGGAATAGCCGCCGGTATTGCGCGTGGCGGCGATGATGTAGTGCCACTGGCCGTCTGACTGGGGATCCGTGGGAGCAAAATAGCCCTGGGTGCTCATGGTGTCCGTGTCGCTGACGTAATAATCCGCCTCTGGATTGTTCAGAAAAGCCTCCAGGCTGGTGTTCTCGACTATCGTATAGGTCATGGTGGTACCACCATTCTCGCCACTCCCGCCTCCCCCGTCACCTGCCGCCGCGCAGCTGCTCAGTGACAGCAGGACAGGTGCCAGGAGCAACAGGACAGCAATACAGGCAAAAATACGCTTCATGATCCTCCTTACACCCGCCAAGGAGACGGCACGGGCAATTCCCAGTCGACACTACCTGCTCGTTTGGTCAGTTGAGACGGGAGCGCAGCTCCGCTATCAGCGCGTCCTTCTCCTCCACGACCTTCTGCCACTTCTCGCGCTCCTTGCGCTCACCTCTGGCCTCACCTCTGGCCTCGCCTCTGGCCTCACCTCTGCGCTCAGCGTTCAGCAACGCAGAGGCCTCGTTGTGGCGGGCGTCAGCCCGCAGGCGCTCGAGCTCACGAAACTCTGGGGATACGGTCACTTCACGGTATGCTTCTATGGCCTCAGTCACAAGGGGTACCTCCAATGCCTCAAGTTGTTCTAAATCCTCTTCGGTCTTTGCCTTGAATAGGGAAAGCAGAAGCTCTAACTCGTTTTCCCTGTCAATTGTATCAGGGAGCTTGCCTACTTCAAAGTAGTGCAAAGACAGCCTGTCGGTAAGGCGGCTGTGCCTTCGTGCCTCCAAGAGCTGAAACTCGGAGCGGTAGTCCTTTGCGTCAAAGAGGGTAAAGTCCACTATGCTGATGATCACTACCTTGGGAAGGATGGTATAGGGACTTCCGGCTTTAAG
>JAISMZ010000095.1 GCA_031276475.1 Coriobacteriales bacterium | reverse complement strand
AAGGCCCCACCGGCCCTGGTTGTCGGCATGTGTTCCCCTCACGTCCAAAACTGACCCCCACAACCTGTCCCTGTGGCCCTTTTCTCAGCGCAGCAGCGCGCAGCTTGAATAGGCCAATGTCGCCGGGCCGTAGTTATAGGGGATGCCGGCCGCCTCGCAGACCTCGTTGACCAACAGGCCGGTGGCCTCCATCGAGGGAGACATCC
Source organism: Coriobacteriales bacterium (assembly GCA_031276475.1). GTDB lineage: Bacteria > Actinomycetota > Coriobacteriia > Coriobacteriales > UBA8131 > JAISMZ01. The sequence goes on along the minus strand of JAISMZ010000095.1, from coordinate 3,560 downwards.
GCTGCGGTTGGCGGCAGGGCGCGTCGGGATAGCTACAACTTGCGCAAAGGTTGCAGGCGCCGGCGCCGAGCAGCGCGACGTCCAGACCCTGCTCGGCGACTTTATCCGCCAGGGCGTGAAAACGCTGTTTGTGGCGGGCACTGCCCTCCATCACCGATTCATAATCGAAGGAGTCCTCCATCTGGATTATCGTCTGGAAGATAATGCCTCGCGTATAGCGGCTGTAGAGCTCCTGGAATTCCTCGATCCCACCGCAGGCCGGCGGGCACGACCAGCTCGCGTTGTAGGACTGGCACTTGTCGGCGGCACACATATCGCGCACCTCGGGGCGGGCGACGAGCCGGTCAGCGGAGAAGACCCCGTTGTTATCAAAACCCAGCTCCTCGACCATGGCCTGAAGCGCCTGTAAATCCGTCTGATCCATCACCTCTCCCCTTCCTTTTTGTCCTGAGTGCCCTGTTGGTCGTCCCCGTGGCCTGAACGGCTCCGGGGAGTGCCCAGGGAAGCACCTCCCTAGCAGATACGCGGCAGCTGCTCGCCGCTCAGCACGTCCATCACACGCCTTGAGCCCAGAGGCGTGCGCAGATAGGCCTGCGGCTTTTCTGAGCTTGTCGCCAGGGCCTGCACCTCACCGATGATCGCGGCGTCGGCACCGTAGGGCGCGGAGCGCATCGCGGCCAGGGCGGCCTCGGCCTGCTCGGCGGGGACTATCGCCACCATCTTGCCCTCGTTGGCCACCTGAAAGACATCGTATCCGAGCAGGTCGCAGGCACCGCGCACCTCATCGCGCACCGGCACCGCCTGCTCCTCTACAAGCATCGCCACGCGGCTCTGCTCAGCCAGCTCGCTGAGCGTTGAGGCCAGGCCGCCGCGCGTTGGGTCGCGAAAGGCATGGGTGCCCGGCGCGGCCTTTAAAACCGCCTCGCAGAGCGCATAAAGCGGCGCGGCGTCAGAGCGGATGTCGGTCTCAAAGCTCAGGCCCTCGCGCACCGAGACAATGGCGATGCCGTGGTCGCCCAGGGTCCCCGAGAGCAGTATCGCATCGCCGGGCCTGCACGCGGCACCGGAAAGCTCAACGTCCGGCGCCAGAAAGCCAACGCCCGTGGTGTTGATGTAGACGCCGTCGCCGTGCCCGCGCTCAACCACCTTGGTATCGCCGGTAACGATCAGGATCCCCGCCTCCTCTGAGGCGCGGGCCATCGAGAGGCAGATCGTTATAAGGTCATCTTGAGAATAGCCTTCTTCAAGAATGAATGCGGCGCTCAGGTAATGTGGAGAAGCCCCGGCGCAGGCCAGGTCGTTAACCGTCCCGCAGACCGCCAGGCGGCCGATGTCGCCACCGGGAAAGAACTGCGGCGTCACCACAAAACTGTCGGTGGTAATCGCCAGACGACCCGCGTCGACACTCGCCGGCATCGGCAGGACCGCAGAATCATTGCCCTCCAGCAGCGGCATCGTGGCATAGGAGCGCATGAATACCTTCTGGATAAGTTCGCGCGTCGCGCTGCCGCCGGAGCCGTGCGCCATGGTTATGGTCTTGGTCATCGCTTTCCATCCTCGCTTTGGGCAGGCTGTTGCGGCGGCGTGCGCGGGACACGGTCGTGGATCTGGTAGCGGAAGTAGGCCGCACAGCTGCCCTCCGATGATACCATGCATGGCCCTATCGGGTCTTGCGGCGTACAGGCGCGACCGAACAGCGCGCAGTGATCGGGCGCCAGCACGCCGCGCAAAACCTCGCCGCAGCGACAGCCCCGTGGCTCAACCGTCTGTTCTACCTCCAGCTCAAAGCGGTGCGCGGCGTCGTAGGCGGTGTACGTGCTGCGTATCTGCGAGCCGGAACGGGGGATGGCGCCCAGTCCCCGCCAGATGGCGTCAGCAGGCTCAAAGACCTCGGCGATGGCGACGCGCGCCACCGGATTGCCCTCAGGGCGCACGCCGCGCTCGTAGGCGATCTGGATCTCGGGCGTCCTTCTCCAGAGCTGACGCAGCAGCTGCGCGATGCCCCAGAGGATGTCGGCAGGCTCAAAGCCGGTAATCACACCGGGGATGCCGTGCTCGCTGGCGATGAAGCGATAGGGCTCGGTGCCGAGTATCGTTGAGACGTGGCCGGGCAAGATCAGGGCATCGAGGGCGACTTCGGGGTCTGCAAGCAGGGCGGCGATGGCTGGCGGCACCTGCTTTTGCATCGCCAGCACCGAGAAGTTGCTAACCTGGCCGGCCGCGGCCCGTTTGATGGTGGCAGCGATAAGCGGGGTGGTGGTCTCAAAGCCGACGCCGGCAAAGACAATTTGACGCCCGGGGTCCTCAACAGCGTGTTTAAGGGCGTCAAGCGGCGAATAGACGACCTCCACGGCGGCACCCTCCGCTTTACGCAGCGCCAGCGAGCTGGACGAGCCGGGCACGCGCAGCATGTCGCCAAAGGTCGCGACCGTCACATGGGGCAGCCGGGTGCAGGCGATCAGGCGGTCGATGTCGCGGTTGGCCGTCACGCAGACCGGGCAGCCGGGGCCGGATATCAGGCTGATCTCGGGCGGCAGCAGTTCGCGCAGGCCCGCGCGGGCGATGGCCACGGTGTGCGTGCCGCAGACCTCCATCAGGCGCAGCGGCCGCTCGGCGCTGATCTCTGGGCGCGCGGCCAACAGGCGCGCCGTGAGCTGCTCGATGTCGCCAAGCAGCTCCCGGGCCAGCGCCGGGTCGCGAAATCTTGTTAGCAGGTTGGTGTTCATCGGTGCGCTTTCTTTCCTCGGGTCGGCGGGCCAGCAGCAGGCAACGGGGCGGCGGCTGATGACGACAGCGGTGTAGCAGCGGGACAGCGGAAGCAACGATGGCCACGAAGCCCGCGTTGATGCCTAGCCACCAGCGCTGTCGTTGGCAATCAGCTCGGGAAACTCAGCGATCAGCTCCAGCGTCTCTTGGGCCATCTGCTCGCTTATCACCTCGATGCCATAGCCGGCGTGAACCAGCACAAAGTCGCCGACCCCCGCCTCGGGCACCAGATCGCAGGCGACAGCGCGGCGGATGCCGAGGATCTCCACGACGGCCATCCCCCCGTCCTCAAGCGATTCAATCTTAGCTGGCACAGCCAGGCACATGGTCTTCCTTTCGCAGGCGCACGCGGCGCGGCTGACGGATCTGTCCCTATTCTATCGCTTGCGGGCGCACGGCGCGACGCGGGCGGTCAAGCGGCGTGACGCGGGCGGCCGCCACCGCTGCCTGACCGTAGGCGATACAGCCGTCATTGGCAGGCAAGTGCCTGTGGAGGAGGACGCGCAGTCCTCGGGCAGCAAGCCGCGCGGGCAGACGGCTGATCAGGTAGCGGTTGACGAAGACGCCCCCGCTGAGCGCGACCGTCTGAATCCCAGTGGCGCGGCGGGCAGCCTCGCAAAGTGCGACGAGAGCCTCTATCCAGGCCTGATGAAAACCCAGGGATATCTGCGAGACGGGCACGCCGGCCACCAGGTCGTCGAGGATCGCGGTGAGTACCGGGCCGGCGTTGAGCACGTCGTTTTTCAGGGCGAAGCGGTAGCGGGGAGCAGCAGCGGGGATGGCTGCCGACGCCG
>JAISMZ010000063.1 GCA_031276475.1 Coriobacteriales bacterium | reverse complement strand
GGCGCGGGCGGCGGGAGCGCGGGCGGCGCGGGCGGCGCGGGCGGCGCCACGGGCGACAACCCCACCGTCTGCGTCAGCATCGCCGACACAGGAACCGGCATCGCGCCCGACCTGCTCCCCAAGGTCTTTGAGCGCGGCGTCAGCGGCCGGGATGGCGGCTCGGGACTGGGCCTGGCCGTCAGCCGCGACCTGATCAGCGCCCACGGCGGCACGACGAGCATCCAAAGCCAGCTCGGCAAAGGCACAACGGTCAGCTTCAGCGTGCCCGAATACAGGGAGCCGCAAGATGAGTAACCGCTGCCTCCCCAACAAAGGCAACATTCTTCTTGTGGAGGATAACGCCGATCTCAATCGTGCCAACCGTCGTCTGCTGGCGCTACAGGGCTACACGGTACGCGTGGCCCTGACCGCGGCCGAGGCGCGGCGGCAGCTGGCCGTGTTGGAGCCGGATGTCATCCTGCTTGACGTGATGCTGCCGGACGACGACGGCTTTTGCCTTTGCGACGAGATTCGCCGGACGACCTCGGCGCACATCATCTTTCTCACCGCAAAGACCGAGCACGCCGACCTGGTCCGCGGCCTGGCCTGTGGCGGCGACGACTACATCATGAAGCCCTTCCATCACGACGAGCTGCTGGCCCGCGTGGAAGCAGCAATCCGTCGGCGGCGAATGGACAAGGCCCCCACCCAGACCCTGACAAAAGGCGCGTTGACGCTGGACATTGTGGCCAACCAGGCTTTTCTCAACAACACCAACCTGCTGCTGACGCCCAAGGAGTTCGCCTTGTTGCTGGTGCTGGTACAAAGCGAGGGCAAGACGCTGAGCGCCGACTTTCTCTACGAGCGGGTCTGGAAGCAGCCCATCGCCGGCGACCGCAGCGCCCTGAAGACGGCAATCTCCCGCCTGCGCACAAAGATAGCAGTCGGCGGCTTTGACATCATCTCCCAACGCCGCCAGGGCTATACCTTTGAGGCAAGCGAGTAGGCTTCAGATACCAAACACCGCCCCGATGGCCTCAAGCACCTGGGCCATGGTGTCAGCATCAAGTCTCTCACCAACAGGGGCGCAGTTGCGCCTTTTGAGGTCTACGGCACGGATCTGCTCCACACATATGTATCCCCCAACGAGGCCGTCCGAAGAAAGCGCGATGTGCAGAGGATGGCCGTTGGCCACCGAGGTGATTGGGCAGACGACGGTCAAGCCGGACAGGATATTATTAAAGTAGTTCACACTTACTACGAGTGCCGAGCGCCGCTTTGCTGGCTCGTGGTCTTTTGTCGGATCAAAATCGAGCTCAATCAGGTCGCCTTGCTCAAGCAACGGGTTCACATCACCACCTCGGCACCAACGTCAACACCGCCCCACTCATCGGACTCCCGTCTGCCCTGCCATCCGGCGGCCAACTCCTCCAAGCTGACCACCTTCCTGCGTGCGTAGCGAGGGCTTTCTTGGTGCGCGACGATAATTCGCCCGTGTTCGTCAACCCTGATCTCTGCCGTGTCGCCGACCTTGAAGCCAGCCGCATTGCAGATTTTTTTAGGGATAATCAGTCCCTGGCTGTTGCCCCATTTGTAAAGCGTCGCCGTCGCAGAGGCTTCCATTATCCCAGGGAGGCGCCCGTTATTCATTGCAGACCAGCTTCCTTTTCTGAACGCGAGAATGTCTAGACCTTAGTATAGCCAAAGGGAGTGTGTTCTGCAATGGCTGAGCCAATCGAACTTTTTGCCTGTAAAAGCATCCGTTGCCAGGATCATTGGAATCGGCAGGGAGCTGTTCTTGTCGAAGTGACACGGGGCGCCTCTGGTGTCGCACGCCTGTCGCCGGGCGGCGGGCTCGCTAATTTCAGGACGGATGAACCGTCCCTGTGTCCGCTGTGGACAATGCCAAGATTCTCCTCGATGGCCAAAATGTTAGAGGCTACACTCAAGGCTTGCGAACTTTTTTGCGACAATCCCTCAACAGCAGCAAGCAGCGGATGCGTAAGTTTGAGTCCGTAGATTCAGCAAAAGAGGTCTTGGTTCAATTGGCAGACATGGTGGCCGGCAGTTTATATCGTTCGCTTCAGGAGGATAAGACCGATCGGAACGAATATCGCTCCCTTATTGAACCGAAGATCGAAGACCTCTGGTTTTACTATAAATAAGTCGATCCGCCTCCTATCCCAGTGCTTGTCTGGGAAAGCACACCCAAGGGTGACAATTCGGAAGGCGGATCATTGATGCATATAGACTATCAAACAGCAACAACGGCGTCAATCGTGCACAACTTCTGTTCCACATCCGTTACCAGGATCATTGGAATCAGCAGGGAACAGTTCTTGTCGAAGTGACACGGGGCGCCTCTGGTGTCGCACGCCTGTCGCCGGGCGGCGGGTTCGCTAATTTCAGGACGGATGAACCGTCCCTGTGTCTGCTTTAGCTTGTTCAACGCCGTGCCGCCCCGAAAAGCTAACTCTCGGCCGAGGTAGTCGTCGTTTGCAATCTCGCAGATTGCACGTGACAAAAGTAGATCCTGCTCGATCTGTTCAGGCGTCGGCCACGGGTGCGCAATGCCCCAAGCTATAATTGCTTCACTATTAATCAATATTCGGACTCCACTCCTGCGTTGACGAGCAAGCTCCACCGGCTGTCGATAGTGCCTTCTCGCTTTCTCAGATAGTCCAGGACAGAGGGCGATGCGGACAGGCTGGCAGCCGCCTTTGCCAATAGGTCAATGTCCGGAATATTGGTGAAGTTCTCCAGTATCCATCCAAGACGCCGGAGGACTGCTGGCGAATAGAACTGTGCGATGGATAGGATATTTTTTACCGAAAGGACACCTTCTGCGGCCAATCCCTCGATTACTGTTGCCACGTTATCGATGCCTGCTCCCAATACCAGATCCGAACACAGATCCATGGCCGTGACTTCCGGTGTAGAGATTCGCACGGCGCCGCTTCTAACGGTTTTTTCGCAGGTCGGCAGGTTTATGATATTGCTTCTCGTATTAAAGTTGAGGCGGTTGCGCCCCACAACCCTGTCGCGTACAGGCCGTGATGTAGCGATTTGCGTTATCTGTGGCGCATGATGAGCCGAGCCGTGCAGCGCTGCGGCACTCAGCCAGCCAATATAGTAATCGGCCCCTATGAATCTCATCATCGCATCCACAAACTCAATCGCGGGCGGCGCGCCCCAGGTCCGATACTCCGGCGGCACGGCAATCCACAATCCCTTTGCCGGCTTTACCCACTCGCCTCTTCTCACAGCGCTGGCAAGGCGCTGAGCAACCTGCGGCGGCTTGGTTCCCAGTAGGCTTGCAAGCTCCGCCGTGGTAAAGGAGCTTTGGCCGTGCGATAACGCCCAGTCGGCTGCCTGTGGGGATTTTGGTCTATGCGCGTTTGTGTCATGTTCTTGTGTCATGTTGCATAGTGTAGTGGAAACAATGATTTAATGCAATATCGCACATATCGCTGGTGCGGCAGTGTTTGTTCGGTTGCCGCAGCTCAGGCGGTGGCAAGACGGGGACGGGGGGCTTGGGACGGAGACTAAAAGGGCCAGACACTATACCCCGCACCTTCGAGGGCCATAGGGACAGGTTGTCTGGCCCTATGGCCCTCCCCTACGAGTGCCGGACGCCGCTTTGCTGGCTCGTGGCCTTTTGTCGGATCAAAATCGAGCTCAATCAGGTCGCCTTGCTCAAGCAAC
>JAISMZ010000002.1 GCA_031276475.1 Coriobacteriales bacterium | reverse complement strand
CGGGGCCGGGGCGTCGGGTGGTGGGAGAAGGGTCGTGGTCTGGTGAGGGGGCAACGCAGGGCGATTAGGACGAGGCTTTCTTTTGTTTGAGCAGGGCAAAGAGGGTGTCCGATTCTGACAGAGCGATTCCCAGCACGACGATTACCACGCCGACAACGGTGCTGGGGGAGATGATGTCGCCGGCGAACAGCGCCGCGCAGAGGATGCCCGAGGGTAGTTCGCTGGCCGCCATGATCGTTACCAGGCCGCTGGGCAGATGGGGGGCGCTGTGGGCAATCAGAAAGACGGGGATCACCACGGCAAGGCCCAACGCCAGGCCGATCCAGCCGATGTTGATGATCGTGTCGCTGGCAAAGAAGCTCGGGCAGAGCAGCGCGGCGACAAGCAGACTGCCGATGCTGTTGATGAAGGAGCGGTTGGTCGCCGGCAGGTTGGTGGCAACCTGAGCCGAGGCCACAAGAAAGGCGGTATAGAAGGCTGCCGACAACAGGCCAAAGACGATGCCAAGCGGGTTGAGGGCAAGAGCTGCCAGGCCCGTCTCCACAAGGCCGGTGGCAAAGATCGTGCCGGTCATGATTACCACGACGGAAAGCAGCGTCCAGATGCGCGGCAGCGCGTGTTCGCGCAGTGCCTGCACGACGACGCCCATCCAGACGAACTGAAACAGTAAGGTGACCGCCGTGGCCGAGGGCAAAAGCTCCAGGGCGCGATAGTAGAAGATGCTGACGCCCGAGGCCAACACGCCCACGCCGAGCAGCTGCGCGACCGTGCGCAGGGGTATCCGCCGTCGCGAGGCAATCACTACTACGACGCCCATCAGCAGCGCGGCGGCGAGGTACTGGGCGACGGCGATCTGCGCGACCGTAAAGCCGCCGGTAAAGGCGGCGCGGGCCAAGGGGATCATCAGACCATAGACGACGCCTGCGGCAAAGATGATTAACGAGTGCTTAAGTGTTTGCGGCATGGTAATATTGTAACCTCACAGACCTTCAAAGGACAGGAGCAGAGATCAAAGAAGTGATGTATCAGACCGCCGCCCCCGCCGAGCGGGCGTTGCTGGTGGGCATTGAGCGCGGCGGGCAGACCTGGTCGGTAGCTGAGTCGCTGGCCGAGCTGGAGCGCTTGACCCAAACGGCGGGGGCTGAGGTGGTGGGCAGCCTCTGGCAGCGCCTGCGCAAGCCAAACCCGCGCACCTTCATCGGCAGGGGCAAGGTGGCAGAGATCCGGCAGCTTGTGATGTCGTTGCAGGCCGATGTTGTTATCTTTGACGACGAGTTGACGCCCACGCAGCAGAACAATCTGGAAAAGGAGCTGGCCGGTGCTGGCCGCGGCCGTCGCGCTCCCGACAGCGCCCCCACCGCCCCCGACAGTGGCTCCGGCTCCTCTGGCGCCCTTGCCGCTGCCGCTCCCGACAGCGCCCCCGCCGTCCCCGCCGCCCCCGGTAACCGCGACATAAAGATCATCGACCGCACCGCGCTGATCCTCGACATCTTTGCGCTGCACGCCCGCAGCCGCGAGGGCCGCCTGCAGGTTCGCCTGGCCCAGAACCACTATCTGCTGCCGCGCCTGCGCGGGATGTGGGAGCATCTGGCGGCAGGTCGGATGGGCGGTGGTGTGGGCTCGCGCTTTGGCGAGGGCGAAAGCCAGCTGGAGGTTGACCGGCGGATGGTGCGCAAACGCATCGATGTGCTAAAGCGTGAGCTGGCCAAGGTTCACTCCCAGCGCCAGACCCAGCGCAAGGCCCGAGCGGCATCCGGTGTCTGGCGTGTGGCGCTGGCCGGCTACACCAACGCCGGCAAGTCCAGTCTGCTGAACCGCCTGACGGACGCCGACGTTTTGGCCTACGACGCGCTGTTTGCCACATTGGATTCCACTACGCGCAAACTGATGTTGACTGACGGACGGGAGATGACCCTCACCGACACCGTCGGTTTTATCCAGAAGCTACCGACGACGTTGGTGGAGGCCTTTCGCTCGACTTTGGATGAGATTACCGACGCCGATTTGATCCTTCACGTCTGCGACGCGACGTCTGAGCAGATAGACGCGCAGAGCCAGGCGGTCAGCGCTGTTTTGGAGCAGATCGGCGCGCACGGGATACCGCGGCTGACGGTGCTGAACAAGGCCGATTTGCTGAATGGCGAGCAGCTTGCAGCGTTGAGACTGCGCTATCCGCAGGCCGTAGTGGTCTCCGCGCGCACGGGCAGCGGAACCGAGGTGCTGCTGGAGCGCGTTGAACAGCTGGCCTGCGCCACTGCCGCCCTGCTCACGGTACAAATACCTTTTACACAAGGAGCGGTGGTGCAACTGGCGCATCAGCACTGCACGATTCTGGCGGAGAGCTATGACGAGAACGGCACGCTGCTGCAAGTGCGGGTGCCCCAGGCGCTGACCGCTCACTTTCAGCCCTATGCCGTTCAAGGAGCCGCCGATTAAATCATCACACCTCCCTGGGCAAATTTGTCCCAACGGCGTAAAACAGGTGTCGATTGCCCTGCGGCTTCCAGCGGCTTCCCCTCGTCTCCCTTTGGTTGGAGAATCGCTGTCCTACGGACAAACAAATGGTAAAATCTCTCTGAGAACCGCAGGCGGTGTCACCTGAGCCTGCAATGCTGGGATCTTGTGTTAAACCGTTGGTAAAAGGAGAGTTTGAAGGCCATATGAGACTCTTGCGGTATTTCACTCAGACTCTGAGTGGCAGGATTGTTGGCATACTCATATTGCTGATGACCGTCACCGCCGTTTTTTCCCTGTTGATCATCAACTCGCTTAACCAAAGCATCCTCTACGACGAGAAGGGCTCAAAGCTCCTGGGCATAACCCGCCAGCTCGACGCCTTGCTTGGGGAGCACGGCTACGAGGACATTCTGGCCGCCAAAGGCGCCGCTAACGCATCGCGTGAGGAGCAGATCGCCGTTCTCAACGAGGTTCTTTCGGTAGATACCGAGATGATTGCTGCGGTCTATCCCGGACTGGGATTGGGCTACTACGACCGCGCTTTGGACGCCATCGTCGTCTACAGTCCCGCCGCCGAGATGAGCGTCTCGGTGGGCACTCCGATACCCGATGATCATCCGGGTCGGGAGGTGATGGCCAGCAACACTGAGGCGGTGCGCTACGGCACGATGGTGCGTGGCAACATCATGAATGCCATGCACCCAATCGCGCGCGATGGCAAGGTCATTGGCTATGCCTGGGCCAATGAACTGACAAATGCCGTGGAGCAGCACTATAACGACATGACTTTGATGCTGATGTTGATTCTCGGAGCGGTCTATGTCATCTGCCTGATAGCGATGGTTTTCTTCTCGCGGTTGTCGATACGCGCGGTGGATTTGCTTCGACATAACGTAGAGCGCATGGACCGGGATCCGAGTTACCGCATTCCGCCGGTTAAAAATGAGTTCTCCAAGATAGTGCAAAGCATCAACGACATGGCCGAACACGCCGCCGCCGCGCGCAAGGAGCACGACGCGCTGGTTAAGGCCGAGGCTGCAAATCAGGCGCAGCGCGAGTTTCTCTCCAGCATGAGCCATGAGATACGCACGCCGATGAACGGCGTTTTGGGGATGACGCAGTTGGCGCTGTCTACCACCAGCGAAGAGAAGCGCATCGAATATCTGGGCAAGGTGGAGGCCTCCGCAACACTGCTTTTGGGGATCATCAACGACATCCTCGACTTCTCCAAAATCGAGGCGGGCATGTTGGAGCTGGAAAACCGCCCCTTTGTGGTGCGCAACATCTTTCACAGCATCAGCGACCTGATGAGCAGCCGGATAGACGCCAGTCTGGTGGCGCTGCGTATTGAGGTCGCCGAGAGGGTGCCGCAGATGGTTGTTGGCGACGAGCAGAAACTCGCGCAGATCCTGCTCAATCTCGTGGGAAATGCGGCAAAGTTCACCTCTGAGGGATCCATCGTCGTGACCGCAGATGTGGATCAGGACGCCCTCGCCGCCGCAGACGCCGCCGCTGATGCCGCCACCACCCCGGACGCCGCCGCCGCAGACGCCCCGGATACCGCCACCATCCCGGACGCCGCCGCCGCAGACGCCGCTGACGCCGCCGCCGGCTCGGCAGAGGTAATCTGCCTGGTCTGCAGCGTCACCGACACCGGCATCGGCATGACGCCCGAGCAGACCGAGGCACTCTTTAATCCTTTTACCCAGGCGGACGCCTCAACGGCGCGCAAATACGGCGGCACCGGGCTGGGGCTTTCGATAAGCCGACGGCTTGCAGAGACCATGGGCGGCGGAGTATCGGTGCAAAGCGATTACGGCAAGGGATCCACCTTCACCTTCGTCGTTAAGCTGGGCAAATATAACGAGAAAAGCGAAGACGCCACAGAAGCCAGAGACGACCTCGCGAATGCAGATTTTTCTGGCCTGAAGGTTCTTCTTGCCGAGGATAACGAGATCAACCAGGAGATTGCACTCGTCTTGTTAGAAGATGTCGGTATGCAGCTCGACATTGTAGCCGACGGGCAACAGGCCGTTGCGGCCTTTGAGAAGGGCGACTACGACCTGGTCTTCATGGATGTGCGCATGCCGGTAATGGATGGCCTGGAGGCTACGAGAAAAATACGCGAGATTGAGAAGAGCCGCGCAGAGGCTGGCGAAACGACCGATGCGGCACCTGAGGCGAGCCGGCCGGCGCGTTACCGGCACATCCCGATAGTGGCGATGACGGCAAATGCCATGCAGGAGGATCGCGAGCAGACCCGTGAGGCTGGCATGGACGGGCACGTCTCAAAGCCGATAGACATGCACGAGATTGTAACGGTTTTGCAGTCGCTGGGTGTGCGGCCCAGAAGCTGAAGCGCAAAGGTCATCGCTGAGGTCACCACCGAGGCTCAAGAGCCACCGCCAAAGCCGCTTTTATCAGCAGGATGGATGGTCGGACAGCGAGCTGGGGTAGGAGAACTCGCTGGCGCTGGAAGCCCACTCGCCGCGCAGGGCCGCGGCGGTGTTGCGCACAAATTCATGCGCGCCCAAGGCGATGTTGTTCACCACATGAGAAAGACGCGGGCGGTAAGACCAGGTGAGCTCGGTCTTCTCCATAACGGTAGATTGCGACAGGCGTTCAAACTCGGATTTGAGGGCGTGCAAGGCAGCTTCGCGCTCGGGGTTTGCCGCCTGCAAAGACCCTGGGTGAGCGGCAAGCACCTCGTCAAGGCGGTTCATCTGGGCACGGGCCTCGCGGATGCGCTGTGCCGTGCGTTCGGCAACGTCGGGAACCACCACACCGACCTGCCCCTTGATCTGGTTGATGTCGAGCGCGGCCTGATAGGTTGCGCTGACCAGGTCGTCGGTAGAAAGGCTGGTGGATTCGTAGTTCATGATATGCTTCCATGAGGGCAGCACCATGCGTTGACGATGTTCTGCGAGGCTGCGGGCGCGCAGGCGGTAGCCGTACTCGTCAGGACGATCAAAGGCGCAGGAACCCACATCGAGGAAGGGCGCCATGGGTGCGATGAATACGCTCAGACGCGGGTCGTTGCCCACGCATTCGTAAAGATGGCGCACATATTCGCCTGTCTGCAAAACGCTTTCGCGGGTCTGGGTGGGTATGCCGGTCATGAAATAGAGGTCAAAGTGGTCGCAGCCCGCCCCGAGCGCGTCTTTGATAGTCTGCTCAAGCTCCTCTGAGCGGTAGTGCCCTTTGCCAAAAGCGGTGCGTATGTCGTCGTCGTGACTCTCGGCGCTTATCTCAACCGACCAGTTTGGCAGGTTGGCTGCCAGCAGGTCATAAAGTTCGCGCCCTTCACGCGGCGGGCCAAAAAATTCAAAGCCGATGGGGTTTTTCAGTTTCCCCGCCAGTCCACGAATAAAGCGGCGGGCGTAGCTGGGGCCTGCCTGCAAGAAGTCGTTGAGTACGAAGACCGGCCCCCATACATGGCGTTGAATGTGACCGATATCGCGCGCCAGGAGCTCGGGGTCGCGCCAGGCAACCTGGTTGCGGCCAAAGTGTTGACGATAGGCCTCACGGGAGCCACCGCAGGTTGCACAGTTGCGATTGCAGCCATGGGAGGTCAGCGAGGCGCAGATCGGATAGCGCAGCCAGTTTTTAAAGGGTAGGTGACTCAGGATGTCGCGCTGTCGGATGACTTCCTTCATCGAGTAGGAATAATCAAG
>JAISMZ010000246.1 GCA_031276475.1 Coriobacteriales bacterium | reverse complement strand
GAAAGACAGCTCCCTGCGGTGGCACCTGCGTTTTAAAGTGCATTTTAAAACGTGGGATTTGTTGTCGTCTACAGAATCTGAGACAATGAAAAACACACGGCATCTGACGTTTTGGACATGCCCGAACGTCTATTCGTTCACTGACGCGCGATTGCCGTCTTTTTTGTGAGGCGGGCAGCCGGGCGCGAACAGGAGAGTTAGGAGTGGTCACCATGGGATTGGATAGAAACTCTAAAATTTCTGAGATTGTTAAAAACCCCAAGGGCGCCGAGATTTTAGAGAAGTACATACCGGGTTTTACCGAGCCGGGAAATCTTGAGTTCAAGATGAAGTACAGCCTCAACCAGTTACACTTTTTTCAAGGAGGCAAAACCAGCTGGTTAAAGATGGACAAGCTTATGAAGATCGACGAGGAGTTGCGCGCGCTGGACTAAGGAGGCGCCGGCCCATTCATTGTGCCCCACTGGGCACACCATCTGAAGTCTTGGGAGGCTGACCGAGGTCAATTTGATTTCGGTCAGCCCTTTATGTTGATCATGCACTTGGATAAGGTCGTTTTGCTCCGGTATTGTGATTGGGCCGCGTCAGGGCTCAAAGAAAAAGTCAACAAGCTCTTGGCGCGAATGGATACCCAATTTGGCGTAGATATGGTCGCGGTGTACATTTGCAGTGCCATGCGAGATATACATCTTCTTTTCGATATAGGGCAGATTCCGCCCCTGCGCCAGGTAAGCACACAACTCCTTCTCGCGAAGCGTTAGTCCGTACTTTTGTCCCAGTTCATCACAGCGCAGCTCGATAGAACGGGAGATGTGCTCCAGATCGGACTGCCGTGAAGCGGACTTGATAGCCAGATTGACCTTGCTGTTGTTAAAGATGAACACAACGGCAAGCACGAGGAGATAAGTGACGATGGAAGAGATGGTTACCTGGAGCGTCCCGCCATTTGACCCTGTCAGCGTTGCCCCCATGGCCGCAGATCCAATAAGCATTCCCAGGTACATGCTTCCCTTACCCACACAAAATGCCCTCTGGGGCATGCCGGGATGGCTGGCGACCCAGGCGAAGACGACCCAGAAGCTCATATCCGCAAGCTGAAATCCCGTGATAGCAAATACGTTGGCTATGACGGGCGAGTAGGGAAACAGCAGCAGACCGAGAATGATTATCGGCATGACGGGGGCGAAGTAGCGCTCGAAGCTAAAGCTATGCTTGGGGGAATGAGAGATGGTAAAGTAGGCGATTGCCGCTATCGCGGTAAGGAGTACCGCCCAGTAGTTAGCGAATCTGAACGTCTCGGTGTCATAGGAGCTGATACCTGTCAGGTTGAAGCCAAAGGCCATGCCGAGTATGCTGACGCTGCCAATGAAAGCCATGATTGGCCGCGTGCGCAACAGCTCGCTGACTTTGTCTTGAGCGAGTGTTTGGGCAGGTGTAACAGAATGAGGAGAAGGGACGTGGGGCCGGCGCCTGGCAACTATGGCAGACGAAAGGATGATGGCAGTAAGTGCGAACGGTAAAAGCACTATTAGGATGGCGTCGAAAGGAATGGAGAGTGCCTGTACCAGAAAGTAAATTGCGGCAGCGAAGGCGAAACTGAGAAAGACCTGATGGGTTGCTGCCTGAAAGTTGACGGAACTGAGTATCTTGCCAACGAAGGATATGAAGATACCGGTGCTGATACCCAGAAAAGCTGCGCCGATGGCGAAGCCCGTTATACTCAAAGACAAAAAACAGATGCAAAGCATGCTTGCAGAGGCGGCAAAGGCAGCAAAAATCAGCATGTAGATACGGCCTTTTCGCCGATAACTGATGAGGCCGAAGGTTAACAGCGTAAGCACAGCGAAGGCGAGCGTGACGACGTAGATCAAGTTGAACGACACCTTCCCCACGGGGATGATACGCGAGGAGTGAAAGACCAAAAAGATCCAAGCTTGAAAGACACACAGTGAGAGCAGGGCCCTGTCCAGATAGCCACGCAGGCGCCTCAGCAGCCCCCGCGTACCCTTTCCAATGCGTTTGATCTTGTCGTCAAGCACCGCAGACCTCGTTCTCGGAGGTGTCGATCAAATCACTGTGCGCCGTCTCCCGGCCAATCTGTCCCAGTTCCGCCCAGGCAGACAACGCCGTTGCCGTAAGCTGTGGCGTCGCATGTCCAAATGGATTCGGAGCACATTGACTCAGAATCTGGCGTACAAACATTTATCGGCGCCTCCCTAGATTAAAGGAACTGATTCTGGCGGCGGGGCAGTATTGGAGCGGCAGATGTATTTGTTATTGGTATTAGCGAGACTCGGATCTTTTTTTGAACGCCCACAGGGATTGGCGCAAAGCCAACCGGTAGTGCGACATTTTACAACCTCGGGAGTGGCAAGCGCGGTGAGGTCTGCGCCGCACGAAGCGCATGGTCGTTTGACGGCAGGATAAGCGATGACGATGTCGAAAAGATTATAGGCGCCACATTCAGGACAGAATATGGCGCGTTTGCGGGGCGGACGGCAATGTCCGCAAATCGGGCTACACGAAATACACATGAGGTCTCCCATCCAGATTTGAAAAACAGGCTGGGAACTTTCAAAGGGGTGAAACTGCGTTCGCTGCCGATCGATGGACTTAACAGAACCATTATAGCATGTTTTGCATAAGCAAGTGCCGCCAAATGGGCTTTTACCTCCTCAGATCCTCTCGCGGAAGCCGCGGAAGCCGTGCGAAGCCGTGCGTGTGCGGACGAGAGGGCTTTTAGATGCCATGGACGCAAATCACGCGGCTGTTTGGGCGCGATCGCGCGGCTGCCACAGAGCACCTAGGTACTATTTTACCGATGACTGGCTTGAAAATGCGATTTGCAAAATTTGCACCTCACCGCCGCTCCACCACCTCACCGCCGCCGAGCCAACTGCAAACCGACTGCGGCTTTTCAGCCCGCGATATGTTTGCTAGACTGATACGTATAGGCAACACCTGCACCAACTATTGGAGACTGCATGAAACGCGCCGCGTTTTTAATCCTTGCCTGGATATGCACCGCCACGGCAATCGTCGGGGTGTTTGTTCCCGTACTGCCCACCACGCCGCTGTTGCTGCTGGCAACTTTTCTGTTTGCCAAAAGCTCGCCACGCTGCCATGCCTGGCTGCAAGGCACCGCGCTCTACAAACGATACGTGCTTCCCTTTAAGGAGCGCGGCGGCCTGCCGCTGGGGCAGAAACTGCGCATCGTCGCCGTCTCGTTTGTCATCTTGGGGATCAGCGCTCTGAGCGTGCGGATTATCTATATTTGGATAATCCTGGCGCTGGTGGCACTCTGGCTGCTCTATCTGATGATCATCCACATTCCCACGGTACCTGCTCAGGCTCCCCCGTCTCCGCGCCAGGGCACAAAAAGCCCCGGCGACCGTCGCTGAGGGCGTAGGCCTGTCGCGCCAGGCGACGGTCGCTAAAGACAGAGGCCCGTCTCACTATCGCGCGAGCCCGAGTATCCTTCTGAGATCTTCTTCGGGCGTGGTGATGGGCGCGAGGGAGAAGTTCTCAACCAATACCTTGAGGATTGCCGGCGAGACAAAGGCCGGCAGCGACGGACCCAACAAGATGTTTTTGACCCCAAGCGAGAGCAGCGTCAGGAGAATAGCCACCGCCTTTTGCTCGTACCAGCTGAGTACCAGGGTCAAAGGCAGGTCATTGATGCCGCAACCAAAGGCCTCGGCCAGCGCTGCTGCAACCTTGATGGCGGAATAGGCGTCGTTGCACTGCCCCATGTCCATGATGCGCGGCAGCCCGCCGATCGTACCGAGGTCCAGATCGTTAAAGCGAAACTTGCCGCAGGCTAGCGTTAAAATGACCGTGTCGGCCGGCGCCTGCTCCACAAAGCGGGTGAAGTAATTGCGCCCCGGCTTTGCGCCGTCGCAGCCGCCGACCAGGAAAAGATGGCGAATTGCTCCACTTTTAACCGCCGCGATAACCGTGTCGGCCTGTGCCAGCACCGCAGCGTGCCCAAAGCCCGTCAGCACCGTTGTGCCCCCGTTGGTGCCGGGAACGAGCGTGTCGGTCGCATAGCCTCCCAGTTCTTTCGCCCGCGCGATCAGGGCAGAGAAGTCCTTGCTGCCGTCGACTTGAGTTGGTATGTGGATAAGATCGGCGTGTCCAACAACCGAGGTGGTGTAGACGCGGTCTGCGTAGTTGGCGGCCGGCGGCATCAGACAGTTGGTCGTGAAGAGTACCGGTGCCGGCAGATGAGCGAATTCCTGGCGCTGGTTTTGCCAGGCGGTGCCAAAATTGCCCTTTAGCTGCCCAAAGCGATTAAGTTCGGGATAGGCATGAGCCGGCAACATCTCGCCGTGAGTATAAACGTTTACGCCTCTGCCCACAGTCTGTTCAAGCAGCATCTTCAGGTCGTGCAGGTCGTGGCCGCTGATGACGATGAAAGGGCCTGCCTCTACGCTCTGGCTGACCACCGTTGGCTGCGGCGCACTATAAGAGTCGTTATGAGCAGTGTCCAAAAGTTCCATGACCTTAAGATTGATCTGACCGGTCTGCATGGCCAACTCCAGCAAGTCGGCGCTGGTCGACGATGCGTCGGCGATGCCCGCAAGCGCCTGCGAAAAGAAGCGGTCAACGCTGGCGTCGTGCCTGCCGAGCGCCGCAGCATGATGGGCATAGGCAGCTATGCCGCGAACGCCAAGGAGTACGAGCGTCTTAAGCGAGCGAATATCCTCCTGCTCGTTCCACAACGCCTCCATCGTATAGGGGCGCGAGTCCTGTTGGCGCTGGTGCGTGTAGAGTTTCATCGTTGCGTCGAGCTGCGCCTGGATGGCCGCCTCGGAGAAGTTAACGTTGGTGCCTGTGATGAACAACCCGTCTACGAATATCCGGGTGGCGTGATCGCAGGGCGCCTCGTTCTTAAGGCCCTGCGCCAGGCCAATCAGCGCTCCGGTCAGCCGGTCTTGCAGCCGGGCAACCACCGACGATTTACCGCAGACGCCAGCGCTTCCCGTGCAGGCCGTGTTGCCGGCCACCTGCTCACATTGGTAGCAAAACATTGCGTCGTCCGTTCCGGCTGTCACCACGCCGGCCTTTCCATCGGTCGTCTGACTCATAAAATCCTCCTTCGTCTGTTCGGGGCAGTAGAAAGATGATAGTATGGTCTGCATGAAGAGTCCGTTGTATTTACAACAAAATTTGCCAACACTTACCCGTTGCGATCTGTTCAAAGGCGTCGCGGCCGAGCAGCTGCTGGCTCTGCTCGACTGCCTGGGTACGCGCGTCCGCAGCTATCACAAAGGTGAGTTCATTCTCCGCGCCGGCGAATGCGGTGAGTCCGTCGGTGTTCTTATCGAAGGCAGCGCAGACGTCATCCGCGAGGACTTCTGGGGCAATCGCGCCATCATCGCCCGACTTCTACCGGCAGATCTCTTTGCCGAAGCCTTTGTCTGCGCGGGTGTCGAACGCCTGCCCGTGAGCGTTGTCTCCCTGAACACAACAACGGTATTGTTTCTGGATTTCAAGCGCATCATCGGCGTCTGCTCGGCCGCCTGCGCCTTTCACAGCTCACTGATTGGCAACATGCTCCGGGTTCTGGCGAGCAAAAACGTCAACCTGACGCGCAAGCTTGAGGATCTCACCCAGCGCAGCACACGCGAAAAGCTCTTGAGTTATCTGTCGCGTCAGGCGGCGGGAGCCGGACGCGCATCGTTTGCGATACCCTTTAATCGCCGAGAGTTGGCCGACTATCTGGGCGTTGACCGCAGCGCACTTTCCGCCGAGATGTCCCGGATGCGAGACGCCGGGCTCATCCGCTACCGCAAGAATCATTTTGAGTTGCTCCAGGCGGTACCCGGAACCGAGGCGGCAGCTGGGGCATAGCTGGGGCGCAGCTGGCAGGGCCGCTCCTTGCGTTTGGGGCCGGATATCTTTGGTGACCGGAGCCGGCGTGGCAGCTGGGGCACAGCCAGGGCCTCAGCCCTGCGCCATTTCCCTGGAGGCGCCTCGGCCGCGCAGCCTGCTAAAGAAGCTTTGGAGCAGGGCGGTCGCTTCCCCGGCACAGACGTCCTTCTGTACAGCAAAGGTATGATTCAAACGAGCGTCTGCGTGAATGGCATAGAGCGTGCCCAGGGCGCCGGCCTTGGGGTCGGACGCACCGTAGACGCAGCGCTCGATGCGGGCCTGGTGCATTAGCCCCGCGCACATCACGCAGGGCTCCAGGGTCACATAGACCGTGCAGCCGCTCAACCGCCAACGCCCGAGGTGTTGGGCTGCGGCGCGGATGGCCAAAAGCTCCGCGTGGGCGGCGGGATCGGCATCAGCCTCGCGGCGATTGTGGGCTGCGGCGATGATCTGAGCATCGTGTACGACAACCGCTCCGACCGGCACCTCGCCGAGCGCTGCAGCCAGACGCGCCTGCTCCAGGGCAGCCTGCATGAAACTGATATCGTCCGGGGCGAAAATCTGCATGTTGTTATTGTAGCGCCTCGCGCGGCGGACGGGCGCCGCCGTCAGTCAATCTCTTTTGGGTCGCCCTGCATTCTTGTTAGCATCAGGTGGGAAACGACGCCACCTTTCCCTTTGTTCTTAACGTAGAAGTAACCAAATATGCTAAATACGGTTGCGCCGACAAAATTAACCATCAGGTCGTGGATGGTGTCAATCAGGCCGATGTCGATATAGCCGCCAAGCTGCCATTCTTCTCCGTTAATCGCCACGCTCTGTACGGGAACGGTGATTGCAGAATTGTGCCCGTCCGGGTTAAGCAGAACAGACGAGATGCTGGTAATAACCGTGTCCTTCTGCGCGTCGGTTTGAAACAGTGCGTCTATGCCATACTCAAGAAACTCCCAGATCACACCTATGGTCATCGAGAAGCAAAAGGCGCTCAGCGCAACAAAAACAGGGGAAAGGCTGATGGAGAAGCGAGGGCTGTTATTCAGGATGTCGATAAGCGCAAGCCCGATGGCCGCACAAAGAAAGCCGTTTACCGTGTGCAGCATCGTATCCCAGTAGGGAAAGGCAAGGTAATATTCACGCAGCTCGCCAAGGATTTCTGCCGCAAAGACGAATATCAGTACCGCCGCCTCCAGCACATCGGGGATGTTGATGCGTATGCGACGCTCGACAAACGAGGGGACAAGGAGAAGCACGAGCGTGATGACGCAAAGGAACACATTGTACCAGGCGTGGTTTTGGATCTCGAGCGCCATCGTGATGAGCACCAGCAGTCGGATGACTGCATAAAGGACAAACAGCGCCCTATGCTCGCGAAACTTCTTTCTTGCCCGGGAAACCCATTGCGGTATTCGCCTGCCTGTGTCCCGGTTAGAATCATGCACGATTATTCCTTGGGAGGCAGCGGGCTGCCGCCACGCTATATCCCGGTCTCACTTAAAAGGTCATAGCCTGGCACCATCTTCTTAAAGAAGAACAGCCCGACGCCGCTGACACCAACGTGGCTGGCCAAAACGCAGCCGATAGGGAGAATAACCGTTTTAGCTTCTGGATTCTCCTCAAAGATTATCTGCTCGAGTTGTTTTGCTGCGTCAAAATCATCCGCGTGCTGGATGCCAACGAGCTGTGCGGTAAAGTCCCTGGTTTTCTCAAGGAATATCTGTACGACGGCACGCATCGCGGTTTTTCTGCCGCGGACGATTTTCATGATATGCGCGGTTTTGTCAACAACGTTCAGGATGGGCTTGATTTGCAGCTTGTCACCAATAAACCCTGCTGAACTGTGAAGCCGGCCACCCTTGACCAGCCAATTCATGCTGTCGACGGTAAAGAGGTGCTGCACCTGCGAAACCATCTCCTCCATCAGCGAAATGATAGCGTCGAATTGTTTACCGTCGGCAATCCAACGCGCCGTCTGCATGGCAATCAGCCCCGTTGCCAGACCGCCGCCTTCAGAATCGACCACCGCCATATTCAAATCCGCAAATTCTGCTTTAAGCCCCTCAACGACCATCTGGGCGACCTGATAAGTCCCGGACATGCCACTGGAAAAGCTGAGATAAATCAGGTCGTCACCAGCCTCGCAGATGCTGCGAAACAGTGATTGCGTCTCTGCAATATTGATTTGCGAAGTTTTGGGGACAACGCCCTGTCGCATTACCGGATACAGCTGCTCGCAGGTAATGTCGCAGCCGTCCCGATAGCTTTTCTCGCCGATGATCACTTGCAGTGGGAGAACCGCGACCCCGTACTTGGCAATCAGCGATTCTGGCATACCGCAGGTGCTGTCGATAACCAATCTGATCAATGCCCACCAGCCTCTCAAAAATCGTTGGATAAACTCTCAGTTGCGTCAGTTTTGCGAAACTGAGAATCTCATTATAATCAACATATGTTTCCCGCACAACAACAGATTTTTCCCGGACGGTTCCTCCGTCAACACTTTCATCGGATCTGTTGATATTTCTCAGAAACCTTTAAATTGGAGGATGGGGAACGCGAGCTATCAGTCCTCGTGTGGTGGGGGTAGGTCAACACGCCGGCGACCACGGCGGTACCGTTTTTAGTCAGTCCTCGTGTGGTGGGGGTAGGTAGGCCCTCAGCTTTTCAAACAGGGTGTCGAGAACCAGGGGTTTGCCAATGTGGTCGTTCATACCGGCGGCGAGGGCTTTTTCGATGTCCTCCTGAAACACATCGGCTGTCATAGCGACGATAGGGATTTTTTCTGCGGCCGGAGTGCCGAGCGCGCGTATCTGCCGGGTGGCCTCGTACCCGTCCATCTCCGGCATCTGCACATCCATCAGTATCATGTCATAGCGCTCGGGCGCCTCGCGGAAGCGTTGCAGCGCCTCCACGCCGTTTTCCGCGCAGTCAATCTCCAGATGCGTTGGCTCCAAAAGCGCCAGCACGATCTCGCGATTGACCTCTATGTCCTCAACAAGGAGTATCCGCCTGCCCTCAAAGCTGTCGCTTCTATCCTCCTGGCTGCTGGCCTCCGCAGTTGTTGCGCTGCCGCCAAGGCATTCGGCGATGCAGTCCGCTATCGTGGACGGGAAAAGCGGCTTGGGCAAAAAGCGGTTGACCCCTGCCTGCCGCGCCTCGTCCTCAATATCCTCCCAATCCGAGGCCGAGGTCATCACGATCGCCGATTTTCCCGTCTCGTTTTCCCGTATCCGGCGAGCCAGCTCGATGCCGCTTATGTCGGGCATCTTCCAATCCACAAAGCAAATGTCATAGCAGCCCCTCTGCTCTATGAGGGCGCAGACCCGCTCAGCATCGCCAGCCACATCGCAGCTGATGGCAAAGGCGCCTGCAAGCTCCTCAAAGAACAGTCGCACCTCCAGCGCGTCGTCCACCGCCAGTACGCGGATGTTCTGCCAGTCTATCCGGGGGTTGAGAAGGACGCTGCCCCCATCGCTTTGTCCGCGCTCTAACTGCACGACAAAGGCGAAAGTCGAGCCCTTGCCGAGCTCTGACTCTATCCAGATCCTCCCGCTCATCATCTCGACGATGCGCTTGGATATTACCAGCCCCAGGCCGGTGCCGCCAAACTTGCGCGACGTGGAGCTTTCTGCCTGCTGAAACGAGGTGAACAGGAGGGCCTGCTGCTCTTCTGAGATGCCGATGCCATTGTCCGTCACCTCAATCTGTATCGTACAGAGCCCGTTCGGCTCGCCTGTGCCCGCGTCCGTCGCGTTCGTGGCGCCAGCGTCCGCGTTGCCCGCTTTGCCTGCGTCTGTGACAGCTGCATCGTCCGCGTCCGCGCCTGTCTCCACCGTGCCTACAAAGCGCGTATTCAGGCGTATCGTACCGCCCTCCGGCGTGAACTTGACGGCGTTGGAGAGCAGGTTTGCGATCACCTGCGCCAGCCTCTGGTCATCGCCGATCAGGGTGCGCGGGATTTGCGGGTCGATGTGTACGACAAACTCCTGCTGCTTTTCCTCCATCCGAAAGTTGGTGACGCCAACCACTTTCTGAAGCATCTTCTCAAAGTTGAACTCCGTTGGCGAGAGCTCCATCTTGCTTGCCTCGATTTTTGACATATCCAACACGTCATTAATCACGCCAAGCAAATGTGCCGAGGCACTCTCAATCTTCTCAAAGGCATAATCCTTGCGCTCTATATCAGCGGTCGTCCGCCCGATAGAGGTCATCCCCACAATCGCGTTCATCGGTGTGCGGATCTCATGGCTCATACTGGAGAGAAACTCGCTTTTAGACCTTGACGCCTCCTCCGCCGCATCCTTCATCCTCACCGAGTGCGCGTACATCTCGCTCATGTTGTCCATCATCGTATTCAGTTCGCCCTCCATGACCCCAAACTCGTCACGTTCGGTGACGTCGATGCGCTTTGAGAAGTCCCCCGACGCGGCGCGTTTGGCAAAGCCGTTTACCTTGTTGGCAACCTTGCGCAGGTGCCGGGCGGTAAAGACGATACTGATGACGGCAAGGAGCAGCCCGACCAGGGGCACCGCCAGCGTCACCAGCATCTGATACCAGCTCATGCTCGCAATCTCGCTCTGGTCGATCAGCACCACAAAGATCCAGTTGTTGATGCCTATCGTCTTGTAATACGCGCGATGAACCGTGCCGCCCCATTCAAGCGTTGTCGTGCCGTTGCCTGTTTTGAGCACGGTGCTCCCGAGCTCTTTAAGGGCTGGGTCGCTGTCGTCCTGAATCCGGTTTGCCACATCCCTGCTGTCATCGAGAAACGAGATGTACTCCCCCTGCGCCCCGATGATAAACGCCCGGCCCGTCTCGCCCACCGTGATGGAGCGGGTCAGGGACTGGATGTCGCTCAGTGTCATGTCGGTAGTGGTGACGCCCTGCATCTGCTGATCCGACCCAAAAAAGGGCATCGTGGCGGTAACTATCGTCGCGTCAACAAGGGGATCATAATAAGCACCCGACCACACCGGCTCCCCTGTTGACTGAAGGCCGTTGAGGTACCAGCCAACATTGTGGTAATCGACGCCGGTGGCAGCGGCGTAGTCCTGCTCATAGACCACCTCCCCATCCGCATCATATGCATATGACCCGGAGTAAAGCTGGTCGGGATACAGGCCATAGGGCTCAAACCAGATGCCGCCGCCTATCGTGTCGGGGTCGGACGGTATCATCCGCTTCAGGTACTCCTCCATCTCGCCGTTCTCGATGGACTCCAGACGGCAGGCCTCCATATAGTGTGCCAGCGAGCTTGCGATGGAAGAGCTTTCCTGCAGCTCCTTTTCAACCGACAGGGCAGCGGTCTCAAGGCTCTTGGTCATCTTCTCGTCCATCAGTTCGCTGACCTGCGAGGACGTGCTCGTGCCCACCAGCAGGACAAACAATACCGTGGAGAGCGCGATGATCGGAACGACCGACAGGATGACGCGCGAAGCAATACTTCTGAACTGCATGGTTCGCCCCGTTCTCCTTTAGAGATACCTCTTATGCGGATATCCAAAACCTCAGGCCACACCTTGGGAGGCAGCGATTGTGATTATACCCCGGTCATCGCCTCGTGTCACCTGAGGCGGCGGGCGGTAACAGTGTATTTCTGCTGTTAACCCCAGGGGGGTGGGCCAGTTTAATCATTGTGTACCATCTCCCAAAGCCGGCAAGGAGCGCGGTTCCAGTGGGCGATGGCATCGACTCGCTCCCTTGATTATTTCACTAATTTCATCTTCGGTGTTCATAAGGTCAATGAAAACGATTTCAACGGTTACTTTGTCATTGTTGTCATTGGCAGCATAGCTGATATCTGAACTTTCGATGGTATCGGAGCGCGGGTATAACATCAGGATTTTA
>JAISMZ010000226.1 GCA_031276475.1 Coriobacteriales bacterium | reverse complement strand
TTCTTTTGTGTTCCTGGTAACGATGTTGTTGGCAATGAATGCTTGCCCCCAGGAACACAAAAGAACCGTCCCTCTGTGTCGTCCCTCTGTGTCGTCCCTCTGTGTCGTCTGTGTCGTCTGTGTCGTCCCTCTGTGTCGTCCCTCTGTGTCGTCTGTGTCGTCCCAACAAAACAGGGCCAGAGGGCCTGTCCCCATGGCCTTTTTTTAGCCGTCCCCGCTGTCCCCGGTTCTGCCCCCGCCCAAAGCCGTCCCCACGTTTCCTGCACTAAACTGGCGCAATTCGCGCGGTCATATCCAAAGGCCTGGCCGTGAACAGCGCCGTGGTGGCCAGGCCGTCTACCCCTGTGGCGGCGTAGTCGGCGACGTTTTGCGGGTTGATGCCGCCGGCCGCGATCAGCGTTAGATGGGGGTTGGCGGCGCGCAGCTCGGGCACCAGTTGGTGTAGCTCGTCTGGCGGGAGCTTGTCAAACTGGATGCCGTCTATGCCCGTGTGCGCCAGCAGCCTGGCCTGCGCGGCGTTTGCCTCCACAAAAACCTTTTTCTCGCAGCTGGCTTTGAGCAGGGCCGGCAGGCGCTCCAAGAGGCCCTCAAAGCCGCCGGTGAAGGCCGTGTGGTTGGCAAATATCAGTACCGTCTCAGAAAGCCCCAGCCTGTGCGGCACGGCACCGCCGCAGATGACGGCCAAGGTGCTAAGCGCCTTGGTGCCGGGCATCGACTTGCGGGTGGTAAGGATGGGCAGGCCCGGTGAGACGGCATGTGCGGCATCGACCATCGCGCGGGCCTTGGTGGCTATAGCCGAGCAGTGGTCAAAGATGTTCAGGCAGACCTTCCAGCCGGCGTGCAGCACCGCCGCAGGGCCGGTGGCCTCAAAGAACGCATCGCCTGCCTTCAGGCGGCTGCCGCTGGGCCTTTGCGCTGTTACCGTAGCACCGAGCAGGGTAAAGATCCGCCCCACCTCCTCGCTGCCGCAAAGCAGGCAGTCCTCACGCGTCAGGTAGGTGATGTGGGCGGGCTTCTCGCCAATGCCTAGCAGGTGCGTGGTCAAATCGAGGTAGGGCAGATCCTCGGCTATCAGGCGTTCCAGCTCGCTGTCGGGGATGAAAAACATGGCAGACCTCCTGTTTCGTGGTGGGTGTGACCAAAGGGACGGTACGATTTTGTCACCTTTTGCCTCCTCGTGGGCATTGAGCACTACCGTGACAAAATCGTACCGTCCCTTTTGTCACACTGGGTGCTATTGTTTGAGCAGGGCGGCAATCTCGGCCTCCGTAAGCTCGCGGGAAAAACAGAGGGAGAAAAACTCGCGCACCTCAGATTCCAGTTTAATGCCTGCCGCCTCGGCGCGCTGGGGATACAGGCAGCAAAGCAGCCAAAGGCAGCCGAGCAGGCGCAAGGCAGAAGGCGGGCGGCCAAACCAGGAAAAGGGACTTTGCGGTATCTGGTAGACCTCGCCGGCGGCCACGGCGGAAACCGTGTTCCAGTTGCGGTCCGCGCGTATCTCGTTGTACAGGTCGCTTTTGGCCGTATCACTCATCGAATACTCGCTGACCAGAACAGCAGAGGGGTTCCAGGTGATGATCTGCTCAATGCTGACCGAAGGCATGCCCATCCCCTGCCCCTCGCTTCCCGGCAGGTCAACGACATTTAAGGTGTGGAGAAGATCGAGCGCGTCCTGAACATGCAGCGAGCCCACCGGGTCGGTCTGAAGCCCGCCTTTGCCCTCGGCCAAAAAGACCGTGCGCAGCTCCTCTTGGGGGATGCGGGCGACCGTAGAGCGGATAAGCTCGAGCTTCTCGGCGAAGAAGGCGGTGAGGGTCTCCAGGCGCTGCGTCAGGGCGGCGGGGGTCGCTGTCCCTGCCACGGCGGCGGAGGCCGCTGCGGCAGGAGCGGCAGAGGTGGCGCCCGAGGCCGCAGGCGCAGGCGCACCCGGCTGGCCGTCTGTACCCGCCGCGCCTGTGCCTGCGCCCAACAGCTCGCCTAAGAAGCGATAAGTCTCCACCACGCGCTCCAGATTGCAGTCGCAGAGCACAACCGGCAGGCGCATCTCCTCCTGTATGCTGTCGGCCATCGCCACACCGGCTGCATCCGTACTCCAAAAACAGAGCAGCGCATCGGGGCGGGCGGACAGCACCTCCTCGGCATTAGGCACGCTGCCGGCGCCCATCCAGACTCCCAGCGAGGGTAGCTCAAGTGTTGCGGGGTCTAAGAACGCGGCGTCTGCGGCCTGCGGCTTAAAGTTCCAACCCACCAGAAGCGACGGGTCGAGCAAATAGACGTCCACGGTGCCGATGGGGTTGGTGCAAAGCACGCGGCTTACCGTCTCGGGCAGATGCACCTCGCGGCCGCCCATGTCTGTCAGCGTGCGCCCGGCGGTGCCTGCCGCACAGCCGCCAAGCGCAGCGATTATCCCGCTGCCGCCTGCCGCCGCAAGCCCCAGGCCCGCCGCCAGGCGCACAAAGGCGCGGCGCGACAATGTGTTGGCCTGGCAAAAGCCAGACGACAATGCCGGCGTTGGCGGTACGGGAGCCTCTACGGGCGCCGGTGCTTTTGCTGCCGGCAGCGCAGCCGCTCGCGCCTCCAACGGCGTGTCCTTCTCCACAAACATCATCTGTCCTCCAATAGCGGCGTGCAAAGCGAGAGGCTTTGCCCGTCTGCTGTGGAAAGCTCGGCAAAGCCCACCTCCACCCCATAGAGGTTTTGGAGCAGCTCGGGCGTCAGCACCTCGCAGGCCTCGCCCTGTACGAACGAACCGTCGCGGCCGATGCAGGCCACGCGGTGTCCGAGCAAAAAGGCCTGGTTGGGGTCATGCGTGGTCATGATCACGCCGAGCGGCTCGCCGCTACTGCCGCGCGCCAGGGTGCGGATGCGGCTGAGCACGCGTGCCTGGTTGCCAAAATCCAGGCTTGCCGTAGGCTCGTCCATCACCAAAAAGGCCGGCTGCTGGGCAAGCGCTCGGGCGATCAGCACCATCTGGCGCTCGCCACCGGAGAGTTGGGTGTAGTCGCGTCCCGCCAGGCCCTCAATGCCCAGCGAGGCTAACACCTCGCGGGCTATCCGCTCGTCGGTGCGCCCCACCGAGCCGAGTGCGCCCAGATGCGGCGTGCGGCCCATCAAGACCACCTCCAATACGGTGAAGGGAAATGCCGGGGCGTGCTCCTGGGGAATGTAGGCAAAGGTGCGGGCGAAGCGGCGCCGGCCCCAGCTGGCGGTGTCTTCCCCGTCCACGGACATCTTGCCTGCCAGCGGGCGCAAAAGGCCAAGCATCGTCTTGAACAGCGTGGTCTTTCCCGCGCCGTTGGGCCCGAGCAGGCAAAGCGTCTCGCCGCCGGCAAGCTCAAGGCTTACGCCTGAGAGCACCGGGCGCGTCGCGTACCCGCAGCTGAGGGCGTCGATACGAAGCTTAGCCATCAGTGGCCGCCTTTGCAGGCGAGCAGCCCGGTCATCAGTGCCTGCCCTTGCGGGTGCGGGCGATCAGATAGATGAACAGCGGCGCGCCGATGATTGAGGTAAGTATCGACAGGGGTATCTCGGTGGTGTAGACGGAGCGGCAAAGATCGTCCACCACCAACAGGAAGGTCGAGCCCAAAAGCATCGAGGCCGGCAGCAGCGCGCGCTGGTCTGCCCCTACCAAAAAGCGCGCCAGGTGCGGCACGATAAGGCCCACCCAGCCAACCATCCCCGCCACGGCGACCGAGGCCGAGGTGAGCAGCGTGGCAAAGGCCACCACGGCAAGGCGCACCCGTTTGACCTCCACGCCTAGTGCCAGCGCCTCCTCATCGCCGTTTCCCATCACGTTTATCTTCCAGCGCAACACGAAAAGGCCCGCGCCTCCAACAATGAGGGCGAACAGCAGCCAGTAGAGGTCGCTGTCGCGCACGGCAGAAAGGCCGCCCATCAGCCAGAAGGTAATCTCGGGCAGCTGCGAGTTAGGGTCGGCAACAAACTTCACCGCCGAGGTAAAGGCCTGAAAGAGGTTGCCGATAACCATGCCGGATAACACCAAAACCAACACGCCGCGCATCGAGCGGCCGATTGCAGTGGAGAGCAGATAGGACACACCCACCGCAATGAGCCCCATCAGGAAGGCGCTTAGCTCCACGCCGACGCTGCCAAGCGAGAGCAGGATGCCTGCCGCCGCGCCAAAGCCGGCCCCTGCGCTGGCACCGAGCAAATCGGGTGATACCATCGGGTTTTTGAAGATGCCCTGAAAGGCACACCCCGCCCCGGCAAGGGCCGCTCCGATAAGAGCCGCAGCCCCAATGCGCGGCAGACGCATGAAGAACAGCACGTTTGAGCTGGTCTCGTCCAGGCTGAACAGGGCATCAAGCGAGATGGCGTAGCGGCCCACGGTAAGCGAGGCGAGAAGAGCCGCGAGCAAAAGCAGCGCCAGGACGGTAATCACCAGGGCCGGGTGGCGCCTGGGCGCGGCGGGCGCGGCCGGCTCAGCTGTGGAGGCGGGCGGGGTGGAAACGGGCGCGGCAGGCGGCGTCGACAGAGAACCGTCCCCTGTCGACGCCCCTGTCGACGCCGGCGCGGCCCGCCTGTCTCCCCTACTCATCTACAACACCCTCCACAACGCGGGGGCTTATCGTCTGACCCTCTGTTGCAGTGCGGGCAGTGATGGTGATGGTGTCGTCTTTTTGGCTGATGTCATACTCGCTGCTAAAGGCGCGTCGAAGCGGCTCCAGCAGCGTCTGCGCGTAGGCCGCGCGGCCGGCATCGTCATCTGTAAAGCGCGTGAACTCGTGGTTGTGTACCAGTGCTCGCGCGCCGCCCGGCTCTATCTCTATCCAGGACACCGCACGCAGCACCGGCACGCGCACGACGCGAAAGGTCGCTGAGGCGGGGGCGGCGTCGGCGTCGGTCGGGGTGTCAGGAGCGGCAACATCGGCCGTGGTGTTGGGGGTCGCGGCAGCATCGGCCAAAGAGGCAGCGCCGCCGGGCTCCTCCGCAACCGGCTCGATGACCAGCCCCGAGGGGATGATCAGCTCCACCGAAGCGTCCAGTGCAGCATTGGCGCTCCCGTCATCTGCCGCCACCAGCTGCGCGACCCCACCGCCTGCATCAGCAGCGGCTACGCTTAATTTGCTATCGTATAAAGCAAAATAGTGGCTGGCCGCGGTGTCGCCCGCCCCAGGCGCAGGGGACAGCGTGAGCAGCAGCGTGTCGTCGCCTTCCAGGGCGGCGCCCAGCGTTATGGCTTCTGCGTCCAGCGGCTTGTCGTTAAGCGCAACGTTCAGGCCGGCCAAAACGTCGCCGTCCAAGGCAATGGCTTTGGAGAATACCAGGCGCACTTCTGCCCGCTGGCCTGCCTCGCTGCCGTCGCCCTGGGCGCTGACCGTGGCCGATACTAGGCGCGGCGAGGCATTCGTCACCGTAACAGACGGCGCGCAGCCCCAAAGCGCCAGGGCCGGCGCGACCAGCAGGGCGCAGACCAGCAGGGCTGCCAGCAGGGGCAACACGCGAGCGCAAGCCCAGCCGTCCTGGCCTTTCGGCATGGTGTCAGAGACCTGGCCCTCCTGGCCTTTCGGAACGTTGTCAGAGGCTCGGCCATCTTGGCCCCTCAGCAGCCGGCCCACCACGTACAGAACCGCAGCCAAAAGTGCGAGCAGGACGGCGCAGTAGAACAGCTGCGGCGCAAAGGGCGCCTCCACACCAACCGTGACCGTCACGACAGCGTCCGCATGGTGCGGCAGCCGGGCGGCAAGCTCCACAGAGGTACCGTCAGCGCCCCAGGGCACAAGCCACCAGTCGCTGCCCAGGCGCAGCAACTTAACCTGCCCTGCGTCTACGCTTCTCACACTCAGCTCCGGGAGCGTCGTGTGCGTACCGTTGCAGGCGCAGGCACCAAAGGCGTCGGGGTTGCCGCAGAGGCAGGGGTCGATGCCGCACATATCCAGCATGCCGCAGTCGATGCCGGTCTGGATGCTGGCCGGCGCAAGCGAGAATTCAAGGCGCTGGGGCAAGAGCTCGAGCGTGACGTCTGCGGGCACAGACAGCTCCAGGGGCAGCAGGTCGTCGCGCGCAGCATCGCCCTCGGCGGCCAGCGCGGGCAAAGGCGCGGGCGCGGCAAACGGTACCAGCACGGCAAACAGCACCAGCACGGCAAGCGTGGCCAGCGCGGCAAGCGCTGTGGCCACCGAGCGCGCCAGTAGCGCAGCTGCCGGAGCCCTCCGCGTCCGCAGGCCGCAGCAAGCCGCCGACAAAACCGCCCGCACTCCAAGTACCCTTTTTGCCCGTCTACGCAAAGAGCGCCTCCAGATCGACATCGCTTACGGTGGCAGGCACCGTCTTATCGCCCACATTCAGGAATATTTCCTCCAAAGAAGCTCCGGGATGTGCGCCGCGCACCTCTTCTATCGGGCCAGTAAATATCAGGTGGCAACCGTCAATCATCCCCAGATCGTCGGCAACGTCTTCAATCTCGGCAAGGTTGTGTGAGGTCAGCATCACGGCGGCGTTATGCAGGCGGGCATAGCCGCGCACCAGCCGCTTGATAACACGACGCTTGGCAAGATCGAGGCCGTCAAAGCTCTCATCCAAAAGCAATACCTGAGCGCCGCTGGCAAGCCCCAACGCAAGGGCGACCTGACGGGCCATGCCTTTGGAGAAGCCCTCAACGCGGGCATCCGCGTCCAGACCGAAAAGCGCCAGCAGCCGTGCGTATACGGCATCTGACCAGCGCGGATAGTAGCCGCGGTAAAAGCGCCCGATTGCGGCGGGCGTGGCCTGGGAGAGGAAGTAGGGCTCGTCTGAGACCAGGGCCAGCGTGCCGGGCACCGGGCGCGCATGCGCACCCAGGCGCACGGTGCCTGAACTGGGGCGATAGACGCCGGCGATGGTTTTAAGCAGCGTCGTCTTACCGGCGCCGTTGTAGCCCACCAGCCCGTAGACCCTGCCGTCGCGCACGGTAAGCGTGATGTTCTCGATGACCGTAGAGCCGCGACGCCCGCCGTAGCGCTTGCTCAGTGATACAACATCTATCACTCCTTTTCACCCCCCCCCCCCCCGCTGCATCGGGCGTGAGTCGGTCGCTCGCCGCATCGGGCGCGGGCTCGGCGCTCTTCGCGTCGGACGCGGAGCCGTCGCTGTGCACGTCAGCTTCTGCCCGCTCCTTCTCCACATCGTCTTTACCGGCATCTTTGCGGGCAGCTACCCGCTTTTCCTCCAGCAGCTCACCAAAACGCCGCTCGGCAAACTCGGCGCACTCCTGCTGCAGTTGCTCGTAGGTCTCCAAAAGCGTTCGCCCCTCGTCAGTCAGCGATGAGCCGCGTGCGCCATCGGTAACAATCAGGCGCACGCCCAGGCTCTCCTCGGCATGCTTAAGCAAGAGCCAGCCCTTGGAGTAAGCCATGCCTGACTCTTTGGTCGCAGCCATCAACGCGCCGCGCTGATCGATGCCGCGCAGCACCTGGGCCACACCTTTACAAAAGGTTCCGTTGTGCCCGGAGGCCTTACGTCCCGGGTCGGCTAACGCGACCCATGTTCGCACCTGTGGTTTCTTAAAGCGCTTCATATTCTCTCCTCACAGTTTCTGGTCGTGCATGGTGCCACCGGCGATGAAGGCCGGAGCGTCTTTGGATGGCAGGTAGTAATAGACCCAGGCATCGATGCCCTTCAGCTTGGCCTCCACCAGATAGCCGCCGGCCATGAAGCAGGCCGTGCGCAGCTTTGGGGCGGCGGCGGCAATCTGGGTGGCGTCTGTGGTCGCGGGCACCGTGCCGAAGTCTGGGGCGGCCCAAAAGCGCCCAGCGGCGGCGCTGCGGTAGGCCATGAAAAAGCGGCTTTGGGGACGTGCGGTAGAGACTATTGAGGCATAGGGGTCATCCGGCAGCCAGCGCAGCTGCTCAATCAGCGGCGGCGAGACGCCGGTACCCACGTGCTGGGAGAGGCCGTTTTCCTCCAACCAGCGAAGCGTCTGAGCAAAGTCCGGCGTTACGGGAACAACGGCGTTGGAGAAGGAAAAGCCAAAGGCCGCCTTGTCGGTGGCCGGGGCGTTGGTAAACATCAGCACGGCGACAGGCTGGTCGGGCTGGGCATAGCGCCGCTGCGCGGTTTGGGCAGTCACGTCGGCGGCCACGGCTCTGAGCAACTCGGCGCGGGCCGCGTCGCCCAAGTCCAGCTCGGCAACGGCGTTGTAGTTGGCGTCGGTGATAAAGACCGCGCCTGTGCGGTAGGCCAGCGCGGTGTTGGCGGAGGCCAGCGCCTCGCGGTCGGCTGCAGCAAGCGCAGAAGCGTCGCCGGTAATGGCAGCTGCCTCCAGGCTGTCTACGTGCGCGGAGTCATCCAACGCCAACAAGCCCTCCAGGTCACCGATGCGGGCCTGCGGGTAGTAGCGCACAAGCTCGCTGCCGTCAAGCAGTGTATAGCGCAGCACCGCGTCATAAGGCACGGCTGTCTGGGAAAAGTCGCTCGCGTCAAGCGCCTGGGGCAGGGTTGCTGAGGCAACGAGGCCGGCATGCGCCTCTGTGACCAGGGCGATGTCTGCGGGGTCGTCAAAACTGTATTCAGCGTGGTAATAGTAGGCCGACTCCGACGCTGTGCCCGACAGAGGCACGGCCAGATAGGCCGGCGTACCCACATAGGAGGCCTCAACGGTTGCCACCTCTGAGGCAGCCGGGACGCGCGTGGCAAAGCCAAAGGCCCCCGTGGCGATAACAGCCACCACGCCGGCTAGAACCGCCGCCTCAGCCGCCAGCACTGCCGCCGAGCGGGAAAGTCGCGCCTGACCCCTGAGCGGTCCGCGCAAAAGCGCTGCCGATACAATGATGAATCCCGCGCCGGCCGCCACCAGAGCAACCACAGCACTTATCGGCGCGATGGCACTGAACAATGTGGAAAAGACCAGAAAAGCCGCGGCCGCCACCGTAAAAAAGCTCAGCGGCGTATTGGCACCGGCCATCTGGGCCTGCTCGCCGGGGCGATGGTGCAGCATCAGAGCCGCGCCCGCGCAGGCCAGCAGCGAGAACAGCGTCCAGCCAACTATGGGTGCCCAGCTGCCAGCAGTGGGCTCGTATACCGGATGCAGGATGCTGAAGCTTTGGTGCTCTGCTCCCAGGGCGGTAAAGAACAGTGCCGGATTGCAGGGGGAGGAAAGTTCGAGCAGGGAGGGCGCCACCGGCTCGGTGAGCCCCGTGGGCAATCTGCCAAATGGACTACCTGTTAAGAGCTCGGCCGTCAGAGCGTCCAGACCGAAGGCCGCCACACTCACCGCGCCAAGCAGGGCAGCGGCAAAAAGCAGCGCCTCGGTCAGCGTGCCGGCGCCGATGCTGGCCAGCGCAGACAACGCAAAGCTTGTAGCACCCAGAACCAGATAGCCGCAAAGCACGTAAAAGAACTCATGCATCTCGCCCGTGTACCAGTCAAGTGCTGCCACGTTAAGCGCCAGCGAAGCCACAAAGGGCACTCCCAGGCCTAAGATGAGGCAAAGCAGCGCCACTGCCGCCCGGTTGACGAACAGGCGCGTGCGCGACAGGCCAAAGGAGAGAAATGCCGCAGATGCGCGCCGGTCGCGCAGGAAGGCGAAGAGTACAAAGGCCAAAGCGGCCCCGTAGGCGATGGTTGTCAGGGTGAGTGCCAGCGAGAGATCGGCGTCAAAGAAGCGAAAGCGCAGCTGCTCGTGGGTGTAGGCGATGTTAAAGATGGAGCGGTCGGGCACCGCTGCGGTGGAGACCGGCACGAGTACCGTAAAGGCGGCCAGCCCGCAGGCAAGCAGGGGCGCCGCCGTGCGCGCCGAGTGCAAAAGGTCGTGTATGCCGGGGCGTTCAGGCATCTTTGGGCCTTGGGGCCGAATTGGCGGCGGCTACGTCAGCTGCGGGGGACGACACAGGGGCTGACGACACAGGGGCTGCGGACGGCACAGAGGCTGACGACACAGGGGCTGCGGACGGCACAGAGGCTGACGACACAGGGGCTGACGGCACAGGGGCCGCGGACGA
>JAISMZ010000219.1 GCA_031276475.1 Coriobacteriales bacterium | reverse complement strand
CGCCGTTTGCCTCGACCGTGCCGCCGGAGATGGTGATGTTGCCAACACTTTCTCCAATGTTGCCGCCGATTCCGGCTGCACAGTAGCCGCCAGTCGCCCGAACCTTACCGCCGCTGATCTGAATCGTTTCTGCGGTAATGCCCGCCGTGTTCCAGCCGCCCTGGGCCTCAACCCTGCCGTCGGAGATGGTGATGCTGCTGGCAGAGATGCCCGCCGCGTCGCTTTCGTTGCCCCGGGCATCAAGTGTACCGCCTTGGATGGTAATGCTACCGCCCTGGATGCCCGCCCCGCCGGGATCGCCATCTATGCCCTCGCCGCCTATTGCGGTAAGTGATCCGGTGCTGGCAGCGGTCACCGTCAGCGAAGCTGTGTCGGCAACTCTCATCGCGGCCGCCTCTGTGCCGCCTCTGAGCGTGCTGTCGCCTCTGAGCGTGAGCCGCACATTCGCGCTGCCAACGATATCAATGGGCACGGCGCTGTCCGTACCGATGAGGTTTATCGTTGCGCCGCTGAGCGTGATAGCGGCAAAGCCCGCCACAACAACGCGGCGTGTGCTGGTGTTGCCCGTCACCGTAACGGCACCTGCGCTTATCGTAAATGTCCCGCTAGCAGAGTCATAGCTCCAGTTTGTACCGCTGCCTGGGTTCGGATCGGACAGATTGATAGTATCCGCAGATGCGGTCGTAGCGTCTGCGAGCGCGATATCCGTGTCGGCCGCTGGCGCGTCAGCGGGCTCAGCTGGATTGTCGCCGGTCTCCTCCACAGCACTGCCCTGCTGCGCAGTGCCTGCCGTCTGCGCGTCCTGCCCAAAGGACGCGGCCGGCAACAGCGATAACGCCACAAAGAGCACCAGCGCCAGATGAGCGGAGGCAAGCCCTTTGCCCACGGAGCCGCGCGCCGCCTCCTGGCTTGTCTTAGAGGTTTGGCCTGAACAGGACTGCCGGCCCGGCTCGTCGCTTCGCGCTGGTCTCATGGGTAAATCCCCTTCTGTTTGTGCTTTGCTGTAATCGCCCTGGGGAGGCAATGATTAATCGGCACCTACCCAAGGCGCAATGCCCGTCAGTGGCCCGGCAGACAGTTTGATGCGTTGCTGCTAAGTTTCCCATAACTGTATTCGCTCTGCAAGTAAGCTTTTCATCAGTACAGGGCAGCTGCACACGCACGACGAAAGCGGTCTTATCCAGATAAAATGCTAAGCGCCGCGATGCCGCCATAACGCTATAATGGGCAAGGTGAACGCCGGACGGTTCGTTGCCGGGCAGCAGGTGGCGAATCGCAGGCGATCTATGTTACAAGCTATTACACTATAATATTATCGCGTCCGACGGGCGCAGCAAGGGAGAACCATGACCAGGGTATTCATTTTTGGCGATGTCTCGTATGACTACGCACTGAAGCACGAACATATGGAGGACGGCGGCGATCCGTATGGCTCAAAGGCGCAGTACCACCGCCGTTGGGATGTGGAGGAGTCCTTCACGCTCAAAGGCGGAGCCTACCTGTTAGAACATCTGATTGAGCAGCTGATGCAGGCACCGGAAGAGGGCGTTGAGCTTTACTCGATGACCGCCGACCCACGCCACCGTGCGATCTCGGCCTGGGAGGGGATACCGCGGGTTCTTTCGCCGCAAAACCTGTCGGAAAGCGAAGTATTTTTAGATACGGATAATAACGAGTTCATCTTTAGCGCAGCTGGTGACGATGGCAAGCCGAAGAAGGTCCGTCGCTTCTTCTTGCGGGACTACTACGGCAGAATACTCGACGACCGGATAATCCGGGAAAGCGACCCCGACGGCGTAGACCGCTTTGCGGTTGCCACCAACGACGAGGATCTTATCCACAAAAGCGATATCATCGTTGGCTATAATACCGACCGCGACAACCGCTATTTCTCGGGGTTGGACGCGGCCGAGGCGGCCCGCAACGCCGCCTGCCAATGCTCCGTGCGGCTGCAAGACGACAGCGCGCAGGCCTGTGCGCTGCCAACCGAACCGCAAACCATCCCGGCGTTGGAATCCCTTAACGCCAGCCCAGATCTGGAGGACAAGCTCATCGTCTTGCGTAGCATCTTTGAGCGCAAGCAGGCCACAACGGCATTTCTCAACGCGCTGAGCAGCTACCCGCGCATTCTTAAGCGCACCGTGCTGGTGGTGAATGTGGACGAGCTGCGACACGCCGGTTTTGCCATCGAACAGGGTATCTCCTGGGAAAAGCTGGTTCGCCAAACCACGGCGGCTCTGCGCCAATTACGTGATGATGTCGGCATTTTTCTCGCCATCGTGGTCTGCTTCAACCATAATGGTTGTCTGGTGTCCACGCGCGCCGAGAACAGGCTGTTCTTCTACAGCAGCGAGATTGAAGGGGATTTTCAGCCAGGCGCACACCATACCTTTGGAGAAGTAATCACTTTGCAGGCGGCCATCGTCACGGAGTTGCTGCGCTCTGGTGCGGCGAACGGCGATGCCGCAGACGCGGCGCGCGGCGATGCCGCAGACGCGGCGAACGGCGCCAGATCTGCCGCAGACACCGCCCCGCACTCGGCCCTGCACTGCGCCGTGCGCAGCGGGCTTGTGGGCATCCGAAAACTCAGGGAGACGGGCTTCATCCTCAAAGACTACCGCTGCGGCAGCGATTATTGGAAGCGCTCCATCAATCGTTGCGTCCTGGAGTTTCCCTACCGCACTGTCGCCGCCGCGATTCTGGCCGCACGGCAGACCCAGGAGGGAGAAAGTGCGGCGGGAATACGCTTGCCGGCCGAAGTCTCAATAAGCCGCGAGGTCCTTGAGCAAGAAGACTTCAGCATCCTGCAGATGACCACCCACAGCATCCAGGAGTTGCGCAAATACTGCCAAGACATCGTCCAACACGGCTTTATCAAGCGCGAGCGGCGACGGATACCGCATCTGACCTTCGGCGGTACGCTGGTTTATACCCGCCATGAGATAGAGGAACTGCGCGTGGTACGCAACGCCTTCAGAAATTACATCAACGACACACTGACCAGCCACCCGATCTCGTTTTGCGTTTTTGGACCGCCAGGGGCAGGCAAGTCTTTTGTGGTCAAGCAGATAGAACGCGAGGTGCGCCGCGAAGTTGCGACCGAATTCATTGAGTGTAATCTCTCACAGATGGAAAGCGAGCACGACCTGATCAACATCTACCACCACGTGCGCGACACCGGCCTTCAGGGGCGACTGCCGATCGTCTTCTTTGACGAATTTGACACGCAGAAGGACGGCCAGCCCTACTATTGGCTGAAGCACTTCCTCGCGCCGATGCAGGACGGCAAGTTTTACGAGAACGGCGTGACACACTATCTGGGCCGCGCGATTTTTGTCTTTGCCGGCGGCATCAACAAAGGCTGGGAACATTTTCGCCGTCAGGCAGAAAACGACCGTCAGGCCAAGGGCCTGGACTTCTTAAGCCGGATACGCGGCTACATCGACGTCCTCGGCCTGAACCCTGAAGAAGATCAGGTGCCTGGGGCCAGCGGGGCATTGGAGACGACCGCCGCGGGTAGCGCAGCCGCCGCAAACAGCGCCACACCCTTCCCGCTTGAGGCCGACGGCACGCTGAGCAAAACAGGCCTGGAGCTGTGCATTCGGCGGGCGCTTTTGCTGCGTGCCGTACTGGAACACAAATGCGGCCTGGGCAAAGAGGAGGACCGCTATCTCCCCGTTGATGACGCGGTGGTTGACGCCTTCGTATTTGTACGAAAGTACCGGCACGGATCGCGTTCACTGCAAACTATTATAGAGATGAGCAGTATAACGCGCCAGCAGAAGAGCATCGACGCACTGTGCATCATGAGCAGCTGGCAGGACCTTCACGTATCCGAGGACTTTGGCCGCCTGCTGCAAAACGGCTGGCCCGCCTGAGCGGACAACGGCAACGCGACCCAAAAGGGCCATAAAAAC
>JAISMZ010000197.1 GCA_031276475.1 Coriobacteriales bacterium | reverse complement strand
CGGGTCGTAATACATGCTGTTGATGTACTGTATACCTTCATTCAGACACTCCACTATGGCGATATTGGTCTCGTATAGGGCCCCGGTCTCCCAATCGCACTGATAGAGCTGCTCCAGTTTCTCCTCCAGCGTCCGATAGGTTTGCCGTAAAGAATAATAGCTCCAAGCACCCAATGTTGCCAGGTTCAGCCAGCCTTCTGCCGTTGCCAGATCTACTACGCGCTGTATCTGTGCATTAACGCTTTGCATCTGCGCCTGGATGCTGTAGCTGTTCACCTCACTACAGCCCCAGAAGCGCGAGCTGATGCTGTTCTGATGCCATCTGTAGCGGGTCTCCTGCTCGCCACAGAGGCTGTGCAACCCTTTAAGCAGGCGCAGGTCAAAGCCCTCCAGCTTCTCCCGCAAGGCGTTAAAGCCATCTCCTTGCAGCGAGCGGTCGGCGATCACCCGTTGCAATGCGGTGATCGCCGCAGCCGCCTCCGCTTTGACCTTTCTGACAGCCGAGATATTGTCGCCCAACTGAACGATGGCAGCGTTAGGCCTCAGATACATCTTCTTGCACCTCCGTTGGTGTTCTTTGCTGTTGATGGTAGCTTCTCAGCTTCCTGCCGCAGATCATCCAGCTTGGCTTCGGCCGCCCTGGTAACCGTTGCGATGTCGGCCTGGATGGCCTCGGACAGATCGGATAGCACTTTGCTGATCTCCGAGTTACCGTGCCAGTACTGTTGCATCGCAGCCAGATCGTTTTGCAAAAACGCCTTCTGCATAGTGCTATAGTTAATAACGGTATTGGTAATCCGGCTTTCCTGCTTTTTCTGACATGCTTTAGGAGTATGGCTGTTCCTGTTCATAGTGGCAGGCCTATCTCTTCAGTGAGCTTGCCGCTACGCCATCGGCTTTGTTCAGCAGCGCGACGGCTTCACGTACTGCTCGCGCATCTGCCCGGATAACGCCCTGCACGCTGACGAGCAGCTCGCCCAAGCCCGTGGAGGATCTACGGTAGCCGTTCTCTACCGTCATATCGGAATTCCCGTTCAGCGGCGTTGCGGGCATGCTCAGCCTGGCTGCCGCCGCGTTCAGGTCGCTGGCGTAGGACTCACCAATAGCCGTATTGCTCTTGATCTCCATCAACTACCTCTTTCAGCCCAACGCGTCAGGCCTCAGCGCGAGAACGCGCCGGCAATGGCGGCGTCGGTCTCCTCCAAAGTCTGGGCGGTGTTCTTCAGAGCCTGCTCGATCTCAAAGATCAGCTCCTGAGCCTTAACGAACCCGGGACGCAGCTCGGCAAAGCGGTTTGAATAGGCACGTGAGGCCTCGCCTTCCCATTCGCCTTGCAACGTGCTCAGCAGCCGGTCCATCTTGGTGATAATCTGGCCGAGGTTCTCGCCTTCTACGTGGTATTCCTGTGCACGCGAACGCATCTGCTCGGGGGTTATCCTAATCTGTCCTGCCATCTTGATGCCTTCCTTTCATTCTGGGCGCCCTCGCGCCGCCTGTGCTCCCTGGGCCAGCGGGAGCGCCTGGTTGGGTCGGCCCGTCTGCAACAACCTGGTTTCAGGTCGCTATAGCTACATTTGACTATCGTAAATAAAAACAATAGCATAGTAACTACTTGTTATAGACTAGCATGTACTTATGACTATGTCAAGAGGTTAATTTAATTTATTTTTACTTCTGATCGCCTAGTGGAAAATACTAACAACATAGCGCGCCAGATGGCAGGATCCTTTGCTGACAATCCAGGCCAGATCGTCGGGATGGCGCTGTCGATGAGCCGAGTCGTAACTGCCGGGCCTCAGCAATTGCTGAGCGTCAAAGCCGTCGCCGAGCCAAATACCAGAGCCGTACGAACAAAGCTCTCTGAACCACGGTTCAAAGCCGAAACTGGTAAACCTTGAGGCTGACCCAGCTATGACAATGCCGGCAAAGTCCCGGTAGTGGCCATCAGACCAAAACCGTGCCCAGGGCTCCTTCAGAGGATCCGGCATCTTCTCCACCAGCGAGCGCAGGGAGGTAAAGATAAGCAAAGTTCCTTCTGGAGACGAGCCGGCAAACCGCTGATCGGACTTTCCCTCAAGCAGCGTACTCAGCTCCTCAAAGACTGCGTCATAAGCGCTCAGGTGCTGCAACCGCTGGTCGGCAGCGGACGGTCTTGGCAGCAGTGCGTCAGGATCGAAGACCACGACCCGCAGATCGGCGACCCTATTCAAGACATCTGCCAGGCCGGACAAAAAGCGTGAGAGCAGCTGCTCATCCTCGCTTAAGGCCAGCAGGACCGGCGTGCGGGCCAGATTTGCCAGACAGGGCTTAAGGCTCAGTTTGCTTATCCCCAACGGTAA
This sequence comes from Coriobacteriales bacterium, assembly GCA_031276475.1. Taxonomy (GTDB): domain Bacteria; phylum Actinomycetota; class Coriobacteriia; order Coriobacteriales; family UBA8131; genus JAISMZ01. The sequence goes on along the minus strand of JAISMZ010000197.1, from coordinate 1,194 downwards.
TTGCTGAAGGGAAAAGCACTCCGCCGCCATCAGTCCTGCAAGCGCCGCCGCATCTACCACTTCGGGCAGGACAGGCACCTGCGCAGCTCGCGGGGCATCGCTTGCAGCCGCCGCGTCCAACTGCGCACAATAGGAGCGAATGGCCTGCCCATCGATGCCATTCGCGGTGATCTGCGCCGTCTGAAACTCGTACAGCCCGCCGCGGCTTACCAGTCCTCGCCCGTAGCCAGCAGGGGCGACAACACCCTCCAGCGAGCCGAGGATCGTTAGATACTCGTCTTTGCTGTTCAACCGCAAGACCAGCCTCTGTTTGAAGTTCGGTTGCAGGCGGTAGGGCACCGCGTTGGCCCTGGTGCAGGTGATGGCGCAGTGAATGCCGCAACGCAGGCCATCGCGCGCAAGCTTGCCCAGATCCTCCGCGTACTGCTCATTGAGTTCCATGAAGGCGTCAAAGCCGTTGACCACTATCAGGATCGCCGGTAGCGGTGGCGCACCTGCCGCTGGCAACGCCCCTGCGGGTTGCGGCGACGCCGCCGTTGGCGGCGTTGGTGGCAGCGGCCCGTCCGCGCGCGGCGACGCGTCTGTTGCTGGCAACGCACTCGGCGGCGCCCCGCTACCCGCGCGGGCAGGCGGGGCGTAACCCGCAAAACCGCCGTCCACCTCGGCCAAAAGTTTTCGCCGCCGTTCAATCTCGGCAAGCATCATCCTGAAGAAACTCTCCAGTTTCTCAACATCACTGGAAAACACCACATCGCCTACCTGCGGCGCCTGACGAAAGACGCCCAGGCTCTCGGCGCCAAAATCTAGCAGATAACAGTTTAACGTACGCGCCGTATGCCTGTAGAGCAGCGAGCAGAGCAGCGCGTTGAGCAGCGCCTCCTTACCGCTTCCAGCGGCACCATAGACGATGACGTTGCCCTCCGCGCCCAGAGGCAGGCGCAGTACGTCTTGACGCTGGCATGCTGGGTCATCCAGCTCGCCGATGATCGCAGTCAGTTCCGTCGTCTCAACGATGTTTTGATGGTCATCGTCCAGTCCGTATTTGCGCATCAGATCGGCCAGCGTTATCAGGGCTGGTATCGGCTCAAGCCAAAGCGCCGGAGCCCTGAGGCCCTCTGATTCAGCAACCTGGATGATCTGTCTGAGGACGGCTACGGATTGAGGCGTGTCGCTGTTCTGACCCAGGCTCACGCG
>JAISMZ010000191.1 GCA_031276475.1 Coriobacteriales bacterium | reverse complement strand
GCCCGCTACGCCCCAGGGAGGCCCAAGGCCGGGGTGAGGGTGAGGATTAAAGGGGGAAGGAACAGGGGACTTCCCGCTTCCTCCCTTTTAAAAGGCCCCTCCTACTTTATCTCCTCAGCCCCCGTATAAAAGTCATAGGTAGCCAACGAGATCGAGATATAAACCGCGCTGTCGCCAATCGCCGCAGCACCATAGACCGCGCTAAAGGGGCAGGCCGCAATTCTCCAATAAAAGACGACATCCTCCACGGTGCGCGTACCTTGACGCACGGTGTTGCCCCGGCTGTCGGTACCCTCGGCAACGACGTTTACGCCATCGCCGGCAAGGCCTTGAAGCAACGCCAAATGATCCATCTCATCGGCCAGCGAGCTGGCGTTGAGATTTGCGTACTTCAGCTTGAAGAGACTGCCCAGATCCCCGCGGGTCATGTCCAGCGTCCAGGTGCCGTTAAACTCCGCCTGCAACTCATCCAGCGAATAGGCGCTGTAACCGCCTTCGTAAAAGCCGGTCATGAAATCGTCGGAAACCTGCTTGGGCATTCGCACCAGTTCGCGGCCCTGGGCGGTGGGGTCGGGTGTATCGGAGTTGTAACGGCTGTTGGAAAAAAGCACAAGGCCCTGCTCGGTAAACCCCGTCTGTACCGCGTCAAACTCCGAATCGAGGATCCCCGTGAGCAGTGGCAGGCTGCTGTCGATGGCGCTACGCGTCTGCTCCGTTGTTAAAACGATGGCCTGGATGGGGCTTGGCGTCATCAGTTTGCTCAGCGTGTTAATCAAGACGCTACCAATCACCACGATGCCAACCAGAACCACAATGGCGAGTATCCCCGATACGAGCGGCGAGCGAACGCGAGCCGAGCCGCCGCCTCTGATGTTGTAAAAATCCCGCTCGCGAACCGGCGCGACCGCTCCCACAGCTGCGCTGCCAACCAGATTGGCCTGTGGCTTGATACCAGACTTTGGGAGAAGGGCGGGCGTCGGCAACTTGCCAGCTGCCTGTAGCTCGCGCGCTGCCTGTGGCCTGGGGCTCACGTTTGGCTGCGGCTTACGCGCGTTTGACTGCGGCTTACGCTCTGCAGGCAGCCTGGAACTTGCGGTTAGCTCTGGCTCACGCGCTGTTCGTGACTGCGCCGCAAACGGCAGCTGCGAAGTCGCCTGCGCTTCAGGTAGCTCTTGTGCCGTGGAGGACTTGCGCGACTTGCGGCTCCCTGACGGCATAGTGCTCTCCTGCAGGCTGGGAGCTGCCGGTATGCCGGCGCTTCCCTGCTGGTTAAGAACTGCCGAGATATCAACGGGCCGCTGCCTTCCGGGCACCGTCGCAGGCTCAGGGGTCGTAACGGTTGCGGCAGCCTCGGATGAACGAGACGCAAAGGGAAACTCTGGGAGCGGTTCACCCACGGCCGCATAGCTCAGGGTCGCGTCAAAATCAGCTTTGCGTTTTGCAGCTGCCCGGCTCTTTTTAAAGGCCTGCTGAACATCGGCAGCGGTACGGGCGGATGTTGTGGCGGAGTCGCCCGCCTGCTTAGTGGCAAAGCGCTCCGCCGACTTGCTGGTGGAGCCGCCCGCCGACTTCTCACCGAGGCTTTGCGCCTGATCGCTTTCTACTGAACTCCTGTCATCGCTCATCGATACACCATATCTCACGGGGACAACCGGCTTGACTGCATAATTGTAGACCATTTGCCACTCCGCTGCCGGATATGACCGTCGCCTGCCAGAATCGCGCAGCGCGAGCGGCTATCAGAGCTTTTTTTGCAGGTTCATCGTTGCCTGAAACGCCTGCGAAAGATAACGAGCGCGGCGTTGGCAGCTCCCAGAAGAGCTATGATGAGCAATACCACCAGCCTGGCGCCGCCGCGCTCGCCCGTTGCGGGGATACCCGAACCGTCATCAGGCGTGTTGGGCACGTCGGGCGTATTGGGAGTCAGCGCATTGGTAAAGCTGAGCGCCTGACCGGGTGTTTGCACGTCGAGCAGAACAGTCGCCTCGCTGCCGGCGGTCGCGGTATCGGCGTTTAACTGCCAGGTGGTGGTGTAGGTGGAGTCGGGCTGTTCTCTGACGCGGTACTGTCCCAGACTCAGGCCGGTGATGCTGACGCAGTCCCTGCCGGCGAGCGTAAAGCTGCCATCAGCACTGGGGGCGCTGAGCCCCGAGTTGCCTGAGATGTTGGCGTCTGGCAGCGGCTCGGGGGTAAGGGGCTCCGGCAGCCATTGGGCGAGGGTCTCGTCATAGCGCTCCAGCGTAAACGCGAACCTGCCGGCCAGCGGCGTATCGGCGGCCTCGCCGAGCAGCTTGCCCACGTCGATGCGCCCGGTGATGGACTGGGGCTTGGGGGCGATGGTGTTGGTGAAGGCGACGGAGCCGGTAGTCACCTGGCCTCCGAGTACCAGTATTGCCTCAAACCCGGCTTCTTCAGGCCACGAATTCAGTTGATAGACCGTCGAGTAACCGTCAACGCTGCTCTGCTCGCTTATCCGGTATTTGCCGGCGGGCAAGTCGGTGATCTTAACCGTGCTGCCGTCCGCCAGCGAGAATACCCCGCCCGGGCTGATGTCGCTAAGGCCGCTACTGCCGGTGATGTTGGCGCCCGCAAGCGGCGCCGGAATCAGCGGCACCGGCAACCATTGCTGCAGGCCATTGTCAAAAACCTCCAAAGTAAAGGCGAAGCTACCGGCATTTGCAGTGTCGGTAGCACCGAATACCTTCTTGCTCAGATCGATGCTTCCACCAAAGCTGCCGCCGCGCAACAGCAGGTGCCCTTCACCGTAAAGGCTGGCCTGCATGTTGTTTACAAAGCCGATGAAGGCCTGCACGTGCTGCCAGTCCTGCTCGCCGGTCGCGGAGGTGGGACCTTGCCAGGCCATGATCGCCGGAGTGTCTGTGTAGGTGACGTTTGCCGAGCGCGCCAGACCGTGCAGCACGAGGAAGTTAAAGCTCATGATCGGCTGACCGATGTTCACCAGGGCCTCGGAGGCGGCGGCGGCGGGCACCATGATGTAGAATTCATCACCGTTGTTAACGTAAGGCGCTTCCTGCGTTGATCCGTACATCTTTCCCTTGTCAAGCGGCACCAAAACCTCCCACGTGCCCCCGAAGAACTTAAAGTCCGGGGCACGCACACCACTTGCCGTAAGATAGATCTTCTCCGCTGCACCCGTGCCGTTGGATGAGGTCACGCTCGGCTTGATCGGACCATAAAACCAGTTATTCGACCCCGGAGCCCGCTCCTTAAAAGAAGCTCCAGAAACATCAAACCTCACATCAAGTGTCGTGGTGGCCAACTGGGTTCCCAGCGCCCGCGCGTCGCTCACCAGGCTTCTGATCAGCGCGACCATCAGCTGGTAGCGGGCCTTCTCTTCTGCGGTGGGGTGCGCCGTGTCGCGGATGAGGCTTGTAGAAAGCAGCGCAAAAGTCGGGTCGGTAAAGTTCCAGACGGCGGCCTTGGTGGCCATCACGGCGATGGTCGCGTCGATGGTGGTTCCATAGTGGCCTTCCAGCCCGGCGTAGCGATTGCGAATATCTGCAAGGTTGTTGTCGCCCTTCAGCTCGCCGCGAAAACCGTTGACCGCCAGCCAATAGAGGCTCGGCAGGTTCGCGCGCACGCTCTCCGAGACCGCCAGCGGCGAGGCTACCACATAGCCCTGGGTCGTGGTGTCGGTGGTGACGCCACGCGGCCAGGTCGTCTTGGTCTCCGACGAGCCGTGAAAGGGAATCGTCGCGTCAACGCAATAAGCCTGGTCGAGCAGCTGATTGCCAGTACCGTCGATAAAGCCGCCAATCGGAATATCGCCGGTGGTCGTCCAGTACTGGTCGATACCATGCTGCACGACGTACTTCATCTGGATGCTGTCGTAATATCTTACCTCGGCAAAGTAGGTGTTGGTGTCCGCGTTTGTACCCTCCGCCCGTGCTTCGCGCTGCGGTGTTAGCAGCAATCCCGCAGCGAGCAAGAGCAACAGCCCCAACACCAAGCAAAGACCCCGCCCCAACGCAAGGCGCGAGGCAGGCGAGATACTACCTTGAGAAACACCGGCGCGGCTAAAGAGCTTCATCGCTTCCCCTTCTCTTGTAGAGCCTCATTGTAGCACTTTCAGAGAACGAGCAAGGGGACGAGGCAAAAAATGGGGACGGTGCTGAACTCGGTATTTTCTAGGGAGGCACCGATAAATGCTTGTACGTCAGATTCCGAGTCAGGTAGCACTAAATCGTGGGCGTGTATTGGGTTGCTACGCAGTGCTTCCATTTACCCACGATTTAGTGCTACCTAGCCGTAAGCTGGCGTGCAATGATTTAATCGGTGCCTCCCTAGGTGGGATATGCGAACCGATAGACCGCGTAACCGGCATCCGCATCGTAAGCCAAAGCTCCACTAGTTGTAGCTGAATTATAGTCCCAATAGTTTGCTGAATCCATAGAGCTCAACCTATAGGTAACATAAACAATGGTGCGCTCAGACACGGGTCCCCCGGTTCCCTCCGGGTAGAGAACAAGCAGAAATCCGTCTGCCTGGCTAAAGTCGGCACCAGAGGTTGACGGGGCGGCAAAGCTGATCTGCCAGTAGCCCGGATTCAGCGGCCAGTTCTTGGTGTTCGGATATTTTTCTCCCAACAGTTTTGACGCCCGAATTCTCAGTTCTATAGATTGTAAATACTCAGATCCATAAACAGTTTTAGAGAGCGCGGTGTCGCTGAACCACCTGGTTGTTCCAGAAACCCCACCATTCTTAAAGTATTTGGAGGCGGTAGCTGAGGCGTACTCCCCATCTGCGTAGCCCTCAATAAGTACCGTGCGCATAGCAACTGATATCTCACGCGCCCGCGCGCTGTACTGCTGATCCTCCGCTTTTTTGATATAACCCGTAAGCGCCGGTATCGCAATGGCAGCAAGTATCGCGAGGATCACGAGGACGACGATCACCTCAACGAGCGTAAAGCCCGCCTTGCTTGTAGCCCTCATACCTCGCCTCCCTTCCGCCTGCATCACTTCCAGGCGCTAGGGAGAGCGGTGTAGTCATCCATGCCGGTGCGCCCATAGAATGTGTCCGGTTCCGCGCCCGTAGAAGGGGTACCTAGGGAGGTTATCAGCTCGCCGTCGTAAAAGGTCGGCTGAGCGCCAGTGTATCCGCTGCCGGTCACATAGAAGGTATTGTACCAGCAGGCGTAATCGGCATTGTCGTTCCCGCCGTAGATGCCGTAAGTCTGCGTTCCTATGCTCTTAAAGCCGTTGCCCAGCCGGAATGCGGAGATGTCTTTGAGCGCATTACAGAGGTACCAGGTGTGCCGCATGAAACGCACGTCAAAGTTGGTATACGGTGAGAGGGATGCGAACTCCCCAAGGGAGGTAGGCTCCCAGCTGGAGGTGTCAAGCATTCTCAGCGTGGTGAGCGCGCTACAGTTCGCCCAAGTGTATGCCATGAAGAGATGACCGATGGAAACCGGCCGCCAACCAGAGGTGTCGGGTACAACGGGCGTGGCAAGGCTGGTACAGTACCTCCAGGTATTATTCATGAAGGCGCTGCTGATGGAGGTGACCTGCCAGCTGGAGGTGTCGGGCACGGCTGCCGTTTTGAGCTTGGTGCAACTTTCCCAAGTTTGCATCATAAAAATCTCGCCGATGCCGGTGACCGTCCAGCCGGAGGTGTCGGGCACGACGGCCGTCTGAAGATTGGTGCAGCCTTGCCAGGTAGAGCGCATGAACCACATGCCGATGGAACCATTGACGCCCCAGTTGGAGAAATCTGGTGCAGCAGCCGCGGTGAGGCCGGTGCAGTCAGACCAGGTATTGACCATGAAGTAGCCAGGGATACTGGTAATGTCATGCCAGTTGGAGGTGTCGGGCACGACGGCCGCCTTGAGGCTGGTGCAGCCTTGCCAGGTCTCTCTTATAAAGTTGGCACCGATGAAGCCGGTGACCTGCCAGTTGGAGGTGTCGGGCACGAGAGCCGTCTTGAGACTGGTGCACAGCCTCCAAGTGCCCACCAGGAAGTTCTCGCTGATGCCGGTGACCTGCCAGTTGGAGGTGTCGGGCACGGCGGGCGTCTCGAGGCTGGCGCAGGTGAGGCCGACATAACTGTCGCCGTAAAGCCCACACACGCCCCAGGTGCTGCCCATGAAATAGGTTCCAACTGAGCCGGTGACCTGCCAGTTTGAGGTGTCTGGCACGACGGCCGCGTTGAGGCTTTTGCAGCCGGCCCAAGTCTCGGACATGAAGCGGTTGCCGATGGAGCTGACACTATAGCCGGACACATCGGGGGCGGCGGCGACCCGGAGGTTCTGGCAGCCGAGCCAGGTGGCGCGCAGGTAGTTGAGCCCTGTCGCGGTGGCGCTTGCGAGGTAGCCCCTGGCTGGCATCTCCCTCACCTCTACCACCTTTGCCCTGTTGGCGACACTAAGCGCGGAGTCAGATGGTGCCTCGGGAGTGCTGAAGCCAAAGGCGCGCGCCCACTGGAAGGGAGACGTGGTGATGTGCGGGGTGATGTCAATGGTATAGGTGCCGGGCTGTGCATAGGTATGGGCTATGCCTGCTTGGGCGCCTCCGGTGCCGGCCGCCTGCTCCGAGGTGTTGTCCCCCCAGTCGATGTCCCAGTCATAGGGTACGGAGCCGGGCAGGTCGGTTGTGATTCTGTAGCCACTGGTGGGGATCGCAAAACCCTCGTCTGCGGCAGTGGTGGTAACATCAAACACGAGGTGCTCAAGTTCCGGCACCGCCCACTGGGCATAGAGGGTGTGGTTGGCCGCAGTGGCGACGGGGCTCTGCTTGGTGACCGTCGTGCCCGAGCCGTCTTGTGCAGTGTTCCAGCCTTTGAATTCGTAGTCATCGCGTGTGGTGGTGGGAAGATCGCCGTAAGGGCTGCCGTAGGTGACGGACTTATCTGCGGGGCTGGGGTCGGTGGCGTCGCCGGCGTTCTTCTCAAAGGTGACGGTGTAGGTATTGGCCGTCCATTTGGCATAGAGATCCACGGTCGGGTTTGCGACCAGAGGCACCGTGTCGGTGCCGAAGTCCCACGCGGTGGTGGCGCCACGGTCGGTGTACCAGCCGCCAAAGCTGTAGCCTTCGCGCGTGGGCGCGGTGGGTACGGTGAGCGTGTCGCCCGCGTGCTTGCCGGTATTGGCTGTATCGCCAGCGGCGTAATGCGTGTTGTCCGTGTCGTTGTAGTTGTTGTAGAAGCTGACCGTGGCTGCATTAGCCGTCCATTTGGCATAGACCGTCTGGTCGTCGGCCGTCTCGACGGTGTCGCTGGCCACGACAGGATCGCCTGTGCCGCTCGATTCGGTGTTCCACTCCACGAAGCTGTAGCCGGGACGCGCCGGGACGGGAAGGGTGCCGTACTCGTCGCCGAAGGTGACCTCTTTGTACGTCGGGTCGACCGTGGCGCCGGTGGCGTTCGGGTTGAAGGTAACGATGTAGGTGTTGGCTGTCCAGATGGCATACACGATGGTGTCTTGCGTTATCTCTACGCTGCCGCCATCCACTATGTCATCGCCGCTGCCATCATCGTCGGTGTTCCAGCCCTCAAAGTCATAGCCTGCGCGTGTGGGCTCGGGGAGGTTTGCGTAGGTGCCATCGTAGGTGACCTGCATATCATCGGGCTTCTGGCCGGAGGCTCCGTTGAGGTCAAAGCTCAAGGTGTAGTCGTTGGGCTGCCAGCGAGCATAGAGATTGTGGTCGTTTGGTATTGCCACAATGCTTTCAGCGATGATAGAGGCTCCTGTGCCATCTGAAGCGGTATTCCATCCTGTATGCGTGTAGCCTTCGCGCGTGGTCGTGGCAAGAGGCCCATAGGCGCTGGCAAAGACGACGGGCTTGGTCGCAGGCACAGGTGCCAAGGCGTCAGCGGCATTCTTCTCAAAGCTCACCGTATACTCGTTGGGCTCCCAGATGGCATAGACCGTCTGGTCGTCCGGCGTCTTTACGGTGTCGGTGCCTTTGATGGTATCGCCCGTGCCGTCCGGTGCGGTGTTCCAGTCTATGAAGCTGTAGCCGGGACGTGTGGGGACGGGAAGGTCGCCGTACTCGTCGTCGAAGGTGACCTCCTTGTCCGGCACGGCAACCGTCGCGTCCGGGGCGTTCTTGTCAAAGCTCAGCTCGTAGTCGTTGGGCTGCCAGATGGCATAAAGGACGCTGTCGTCGTCAATGGTAAAGCTGTCTCCGGGCAGATAGGGGGTTCCGCTGCCGTCCGGGGCGGTGTTCCATTCTATGAAGCCGTATCCTATGCGCCCAATGCCGTCTTCAACGGGATTGTGCAAGACGATGTCCTGGCCGGATGTGGCAACTATCTCATCCATGCTGCCCTCTCCGCCGTTTGCGTCATAGTCCAGTGTGTGGTTTTGCCCCACATCAATGCGAAGCCTTACCAGGTAGCTGCCTGTAGGGGTATTTGGAGAGGCCTTGGCAGAAATGTAAAGGGGGATATCTTTCAGCGCACCCTCGGTGCTTTGCGCCACCCTCAGCGGATCTTCAGATGGCAATGCGGCAAAAAGGAGGCTGTCCGAGGTGGCGTTTTTTCTGGGCGTATAGGCAGGACTAAAGCTGTTTGTGACGGTATTTGCAGCTGTCGGTTCAGGATTTGCAACAAGCGCAAAGCCTGCTGAGCTGTTTTTGAGAGCCGCTGGGGAGGCAAGCGTGCCTGCGGTGTTGCCAAATGCGTTTTCTGTGCAGAGCAGATAGACGGAACTTCCGTGCGAATAGTTGCCATTTAGGGCAATGGGGATCTCTATGGTGGATTGTACGGAAGTGGCGCTGTCTTTTTGCAGCTCTATCTCATAGACTGTATCCGAAGCTTGGGCGATGTGTGAAAATGCCCCCCCC
>JAISMZ010000190.1 GCA_031276475.1 Coriobacteriales bacterium | reverse complement strand
CGCGGCCTAGAGACTTTCCATCGGGGCTTACGTGGCAGCCCTCTACCAGGCAGAAGTTACTGCCCTGGGCGTCTGCGATGGGCTGATGGGCACCTTCCAGTAACTCCACCAAAGTGCGCTCGCCCAGCGGATAGTTATATTCGCCACTGACCCAGGCGCCAAGCTCGCCCATCTGCTGGCTGACGTTGGCGGTATGGCAGTCCAGGCAGGTCACGCCGGCGTCGGCGTGGGTGCTTACCAGCAGGGCACTGGCATCGGCGACCGCCTTGCCGCTGCGATCTAAGGTGGGCTCGCCGGGCGTGGCATAGTAGCCCTCCACATAGTTATTCATCGGCGTGTGGCAGATGGCGCAAAAGCGGGGATCCTCATGGCCAACCCAGCCGCCTACGCAGATCGCTAAAATTGCCACTGCCACTGCGGCAATCGTGATAGTCCGTTTCTTCATAATCCGACCTCCCGGTTTGGCCTGGGGACCTCAGGGCGTAACCCGAGGCCCCGCTGTTGTCTTCTCCACGAATCTGTAATAATGCTTTGCAATATCACACTTTAGCGACTTCGCAGAGGCCATTGCTGAAGGGCGGAAAGCCGCTGATCGGATCAAAATCGCGGGTGGTGAGCAGGTTGATATCGGCCTGTTGCCAGCCGTGAAAGATGTCCACGACGCCGGGCAGCACCATGTTGGTTATCTCCACCTTCATGGTAACCTCGCCCTGATGATTAAAGACTCGGGCGGCGTCGCCCTGGTTCAGGCCGCGTGCGTGCGCGTCCTGGGGGCTCAGGCGTACCACCGGCTCGGGCATGAACTGGTTTAGCCAGGGCAGGTCGCGCAGCTTGCTGTGGGTGTAGTAGGGCAGCCGCGAGCCGGTGTTCAGGATCAGGGGATAGTCCTTAAAGTCGGCGCTTAGGGGGCCATGCAGCGGTTCTTCGTAGACGGGCAGGCCCTCAAAGCCCAGATCCTCCAAGACCCTGCTCTTGAGCTCCACCTTACCGGTGGGCGTGTTAAAGCCGGGCTGCTTGTCGGGCCTGAGGCCGCCGGCCTCGTACTTCTTAGGATCTTTATTGCCGCCGGGTACCTCAAAGCCCTGAGGATTGGCGCGCAGGTCGGCCAGGGTAATGCCGAGCCTGGTGGTGGCCAGCAGCTCCTCCAGCGCGGCGTCTACGTTGCCGTTAAAGCACTGCTCGCCGTATCCCAGCGCCGTGCCAATCTCAAGGATGATCCGCCAGTCCTCGCGCGCCTCGCCCGCGGGCGTGACCACCGGCTCGCGCAGGAAAATTTTGCGACCAAAGATTGCAAACGCGGCGCTGCGCTCGTAGCACATCGCGGCGGGCAGCACCATATCCACAAGGTCATGGGTCACCGGCCGCAGATAATAGTCTATCGCCACGCTGAACTCCAGGTCGCGAATCGCCTTTTTGTACAGCGGCGTGTTCGGCCACATCATCGAGTTTACGCCCAGAAGCACGCCGGCACGAATCTTGCCCTGCTCAACGTATTCGGGCAGCTTGACGGTCTGCATCATCTTGTAGTATTTGGCCCAGACGGGAAAGTCCTCGCGGTCGTGGCGGCGCTGCTGAAAGCCCTCCGCCTCGTAGACGTCCTCCAGCTGAAAGGCCTTTGTGGAGGCGGCGTAGTCAAAGGGCAGCCCCGGGCCAAGCGGCAGGCCGCCGGGTACGTCGAGGTTGCCGAGCAGCGCCGGTATCATGAACACGGCACGCTGAAAATGCCCCACGTTGGTGGTGTGGCAGCCGCCTTTGGATGAGGTCAGCAGCGTGCCGGGCTTGTTCTCACCAATCAGCCGGGCCGCCTCCACCAGCTTGGCCGCCTCCACCCAGGTGATCTCCTCCACCTTCTCGGGCGTAAAGCTGGCCACGTAGGTCTTCAGCTCCTCAAAGCCGTGGGTCCACGTCTCCACAAAATCTTTGTCTATCAGATCCTGGACGATAAGCTGGTTGATAAAACCGGCCGCCAGAGCCCCGTCGGAGCCCGGTCGCAGTTGCAGATGGATGTCGGCCAGCCCGGTGACGGTGGGGGTGATGCGCGGATCGACCACCACAAATTTGCAGCCGCGCTCCTTTTGCCTATAGAGAACACCGTAGCGGTTTGGCTGGCTCCAGGCGGCGTTCAGGCTCCAGACCAGGCAACTGGCGCTTTTATCCGAGGGGTTTTCGCCCATCGAGTTTTGCCCAAAGACCATCTGGGCACACATCCAGCTGGCCGCCGCGCAGACCGAGCTCTCGGTGCCGTAGCTGCTGGAGCCAAACAGGGTGGCCAGGCGCTGCATGGCGCCGCGCGGCTCTTTGGGGTCGCCGCAAAAGAAGAGCACGGCGTCGGCCCCGTGGCGCTGCTTAACGCCGTTCAGCTTCTCGGCGATGGTGGCGTAGGCCTCGTCCCAGCTGATCTGCTTCCACTCGGCCGCGCTGGCATCCTTGGTGTTGGTGCGAATCATCGGCACGGTCAGGCGATGCGGGTCGTAGAGTTCCTGCAGCGAGGCGATTCCCTTGGCGCAAAGCGGTGTGGAGGGGTATTTGTCGCGGCTTTCTACGCGCACTATCTTGTTCTCGCGTACGCTGGCGATAATGCCGCATTTGGGCACGTGGTTGCACATATCGCAGTAGCTGTACTTCTTCTCGATGGGCGAGTCCTCGTTGGCAAAGGCCTCCTTTGGATAGAGGAAGTTTATGCCGCCGTTGCTCAGGCCAACGCCGACCCCGGTTGCGATGGCCGCTGTGGCGCCTTTTACAAAGCCGCGTCTGGAGATATCGGTCATGGTTACTCACCGCCCTTGTTGTTGTTCGTCCGGTCTGCTTTGTCTGCGGCGGGGCTGTCTGTCGCGCCCGCGGCGCTGTCCGCGGTGGCCGTCGCGCCCGCGGCAACAGCGCGGCTGTCTGGCGCCGCAGCGTCCTGGCCGGCAGCGCGGCTGTTCGCTGCCGCAGCGTCCTGGCCGCCGGCCTTCTTGGCTCGGGCCAGACCAAAGCCCACGCCTCCGCCAACCGCGGCTGCGGCTACCACGCCGGCGCCGGCGATCACCGGCGTAAAGTTGGCCTCAGCCTTCTTGCCCGCAGGAACCGGCTCCGGCTTGGGCTTAAGCACCTTATCGGAGATCATCTGCTCGTCCAGGCCGGCTACCGGGATGTAGTAAAAGCCGGTCTTATCCACGCGTAGAGCGCCCTGGGCCGCCTGGGCGATGGCGCTTTGTGCGTCGTCGATGTCGCCAAAGGAGCGCGCGCCGCCCGGGCAGTTGGCAACGCAGGCCGGCTGACCGCCTGCGTCCACCAGGTCTGCGCAGAAGATGCACTTCTCAACCACGTCGCTGCGCTGCAGGCCAAAGGACTCGTAAGGGGAGGCGGTGTTGGACTCAAACCAGTAATCTTTGGCGATGTTCAGGTGCCGGGCGCCGTAAGGGCAGGCCACCGCGCATTGCTCGCAGCAGATGCACTTCTCGTAGTTTACCAGGGTGATGCCGTCCTCACGCTGGTAGCTGGCACCGGTTGGGCAGGCCTTTACACAGGCCGGCTCGTCGCACTGCATGCAGGCGTGCGGCAGATAGCAGCGTCCCGCCTGCGGGTGCTCGCCCCATTCGCAGGGCTCCACCTTGTTCCAGACTACTCCTGGTTTGGTATTGTTCTGCATCTGACACGCCACCACGCAGGCATAGCATCCTGCGCAGCGCCTCAGGTCGATCAACATCGCCTTTCTTGGCATAGTTCCTCCCTCGTCGTTGTCTTACCGGTCTCTTGCCTTTGCCGCTTGCCCGATCTGCCTCTGGTGCCGCCTGTCCGTTAGGTCTCGATTATCGTTACCTGACAGTCTATTTCCTGCATGCAGCATTACAACAGGCAGGGGACAAGGCACGGTTTTTCCTGCAATATCTGTAAAATTTGCGTAAGCTATGGGTAAAGTCTGGCCCCTGCTATGCTTTGAACCAATCGCCGGCTGGCTATCCCAAAAGGCGGTTCTGCGCTATACTGTGACCATCATCCGGACGGGTCTGCCGGATTGTGAGCATTAAAGCGGATGGGAGACGAGCAGTGCCTGACAGGCAGGACTACACAGCGGTCCTTGTGCCCACCATGCCCTATCATCAACTGCGGATTGGTGAGTACATCGAGCTGGGCAAGAAGCGCAAATTGTTTAAGGGGGAATCTATCTACGCCTCGGCAAAGGAGCTGGACGACCTCTACTATTTTTATGTGGAGAAGGGCCAGCTCTGCTGCACCTTTACCAAGTTCACCGGTGAGCCGGTGGCGCTTTTTTATCGCAACGCCGGCAATGCGTTTTCGGTTGAATACGCCGGCATCGCCTCGCTGGGCAAGTTTAAGATGCGCTATGTTGCCACTGCCGATACGGTGGTGTTTGGCTTTACCCAGGCCGGTCTCTACGAGATATGTCAAAAGGACCCCGAGGTCTTTTACGAGTTCATCTTTAACTGCCATATGGCTTTTGGTCAGATGGGTCACCGCATCGCCGACGCTTCGGTGGCCTCGGCGATGCAGCGACTGGCGTTTTGGCTGCTCAAGCTCTGCGCCATCTACGAACCCGACGCCAGCGGCGCACACCTGCTGCCGGTCAAGCTGACGCTGCAGCAGCTTTCTGATCTGCTGGGCATTCATGTGACCACCTGCTCGCGCCTGCTGGCACAGCTGGAAACCGACGGGATCATCTCGCGCAGCCGCGACGCGATCAAAGTCTTTGCCGCCGACCGCCTCCTCGATTCCGAGTAAAGGTTATACTGGTGTTATGACAGATGCGAGCAACAGAGCGCCGATCTGTGCGCGTCCCCCTGCGTCTGGCGGCGGGGCGAGCATGGCTGCCGCGGTGGACAGCGGCCTGGCCACCAGCCCGGACGCTCAGGCGGTTTTCTCCAGGATTGCAGAGCAATATGATAGATTTAATGCTGTTTCCAGCCTTGGCATCTACCGTCATTGGTTGCGCGTGTTGGTGGACGAGGCCGAGAAGGCGGTTGATCAGCGGCGTTCTGTTCAGCCCCCGCGCGTCCTCGACCTTGCCGGCGGCACCGGGGAGGTCGCCTTTGCGCTGGTCCGGCGGATGTCCGATATCCAGGTCGTGCTCAGCGATTTTTGCCGTCCGATGCTCGATGTTGCCGCCGAGCGTTGCCGCGCGGGCGTCATCACCCGTGCCCAGGCCGGTCGCATTCAATTCGTGCAGGCCGACGCCCGCCAGCTGCCCTTTGCCGACGCCAGCTTTAGCGCCTTAACCTGCGCCTACGGCATTCGCAACATCCCTGAGCGCGACCGTGCGCTGGCCGAGGCCTTCCGCGTCCTTGAGCCGGGGGGCAGTCTGCTGATCTGTGAGTTCTCCACACCTCCCGCTGCAGCCTGGCGGCGGCTCTATCACCTCTATCTGCAGACGATGATACCGCTGCTCGGTGGGCTGCTGACCGGCGAGCGCGCCGAATTTCACTATCTGCGCGACTCGATTCGCGCCTTTCCCCACCAGCGCGCCTTTTGTGAGATGTTGCTTGCCGCCGGCTTTGCCGATATCTCCTATCGCAACCTGACCGGGGGCATCGTAGCCTTGCACAAGGCGGTAAAGCGTTGAGAGCGGTACGAGAGCGCGTGATGCAGCGAGGCGAGGCAACGCAGCGCGTCGCCTCCCGCGTCGCCCCGGACGACACAGAGGGACGGTTCTTTGACGACACAGAGGGACGGTTCTTTTGTGACGACACAGAGGGACGGTTCTTTTGTGTTCCTGGTGACGATGTTGTTGGCAATGAATGCCTGCCTCCAGGAACACAAAAGAACCGTCCC
>JAISMZ010000144.1 GCA_031276475.1 Coriobacteriales bacterium | reverse complement strand
CGATGGATGTTCTCAGCGTCCATGCACTGGCGCATATGCGTTACCTCCCATATCGTAAAGAAACGACAACAGTGTATCGCGATCTGGCTGCTAACGCCAGCCCCGGCGTCCTGATTCGATTTTTGTTGTCCCTTCTCAAATCACAGCGCCCCTCTTGTTGCGACGGACGATTTTCATGCCGAGCGGTTGCCGCGTCCTTCCTTCCTGCCTTCTGCCAATCCCCTCGCCAGCCATTCTCGGCAACGCGCAGGCCCAAATTGTGGCAAACTGAAGGCAGTGCGGATGATTGGTGGTCCTGCGCGTCGTCCGCCAACCGCCCCTCCCCCCGCGCAGAACCGGGAGCGTAAAATGGCACACCTCATACACCCATGGCCGCCGCTGTATGATGCGCGCTCGCGAGTACTTATACTGGGAAGCTTTCCTTCGCCGCGATCGCGCGAGATGGGCTTTTACTACGGGCATCCGCAGAACCTGTTCTGGGCGACCATCGCCCGGGTGCTTGGCGTAGACGAGCCGCCCCGCGACGTGCGATTGCGCGAGGAGTTTCTGCTCAGGCACCGCATTGCGCTTTGGGACGTGTTGCACGCTTGCACCATCGAGGGTGCCTCGGACGCGAGCATCACCGACGTCGTCCCCAATCGCTTCGCTCCCATCCTTGCCAGATCCGCTATCTGTGCGATATTCACAACTGGCAAGACGGCGACCGAGCTGTTCAACAGGCTTTGCGCCGAGGAAGCGGGAATGACGGCGAACTACCTGCCCTCAACAAGCCCCGCAAACCGCGCCCTGCAGGCAAAGCCCGCATTTCTGCAACAGTGGGCGCAGGTCGCGGCTGCGTTGAGTGACTATAGCTCGGCCAAAGCGGCGTCCATGCGTTCAAGAACGGCGTCGAGGTCGTGCTGAGAGATGGTCAGAGGTGGCTCAAAGCGGATGATTCGGGCGTTGTTCAGAGTGCCTGAGGTCAAAACCTTACGGGAGAACATTCCGCGAGCGAAGGCATAGCCCAGCTCGGGGGCGGCAAACTCCACACCGATCATCAACCCGACCCCGCGGACATCGGTTATCGCGTTGGGGTACTTCTCCATAAAGCCTTTAAAGGCGTCAAGCAGGAAGGCACCCTTAGATCGCGCCATGCCCGAAGCGTCTTCGCGGATCATGAAATCAATGGCGCCCAGGGCTGCCGCGCAGGCCAAAGGATTACCGCCAAAGGTGGGCGAGCCCAAAAGCCAGGGGTTGTCTATCAGTGGCTCCACCCACAGGTGAGGGCGGGCGATAATGCCGGTGATGGGCATGATGCCACCGCCAAAGGCTTTGCCATAGGTCATGATGTCGGGGGTCACGTTTTCCTCCAGGCAACGGAAGTAGCTGCCGGTGCGCCCCATGCCCGTTTGAATCTCATCAAATATCAGCAGGATATCGTTGCTGTCGCAGAGTTCGCGCACCTGTTGCAGGTACCCGGCAGGGGGCACGATGATGCCGGCCTCGCCCTGCACCGGCTCGATTATCACGGCGGCAATCTGTTCGCCTACGGCGGTCAGGCGCTCAATCATCAGTCGCAGGTCGTCGATGTCGCCGTAGCGTACGTGCGATACCTCCTGAACCAGCGGCAGATAGGGGATGCGGTACAGCGCCTTACCGCCCACGCTGAGCGCCCCGGACGATTTGCCATGAAAACCGCCGATGCTCGAGATGATATGGCGTTTGCCCGAGGCGATGCGCGCCAGCTTCAGCGCCATCTCAACCGCCTCGGCTCCACCGTTGGTAAAAAAGCAGTAGCGCAGATCTCCAGGGGTGATGCGCGCCACGACCTGTGCCAGGTAACCGCGCAGCGGGTCGAGCAGCTCTTGGCTGTGCAGGGCCTGACGTTCCAACTGTTTTTGCACATAGCTGAGGATCTTTGGGTTGCGATGCCCAAAATTGTAGATGCCAAAGCCGCCCAGGCAGTCGATAAATTCCTCACCATAGAGGTCAAAGATGTGAGAGTCGCTATCTGTCCATTCGATGTACTTGACATTGGTGGACATCGACTTGCGATACGGAATGAAGCCGGGGTTCACGTATTCGTTGAAGTTCTGTACGCTCTGCTCGATAATCTGCTGCTTTTGATCGTCATCAAGGTGGTCACTGGCTATGAAGCCCAGGGCCTCATCAAGCAGTTCGCTGGCCTTGGCTACGTCATAGGTAATGCCATCACGTGTGGTGATGCTGTTCATGATGTGTTCCTTTCTGGTTGTATGGTAAAGCGCCTGTTCTTTTTTATGCCTGTTCTAGTTGCCGAACCACCCTACTGGCCCATCGGCGAGGTTGACGTTAATCTGCTTGACCTCGGTGTATTCCTCAAGGCCAAAAGTTCCCAATTCGCGCCCTATCCCGCTTTCCTTATAGCCGCCCCAGGGCGCCTGGTTAAAGGTTGGATGGTAGGCATTTATCCAGGTGATGCCGGCGCGCACGGCCTTTATCACCCTGAAGGCCCGCGAGACGTCCCGGCAAAAGACGCCGGCGGCAAGGCCAAATCTAGTGTCGTTGGCAAGCGCGATGGCCTGCTCCTCGGTGTCAAAGACCTGTACGGTTAGTACGGGGCCAAATATCTCCTCCTGAACGATGCGCATCTCCGACGTACAATGATCAAAAACGGTGGGCGCGACAAAATTGCCTTTAGCAAACTCACCGGAGGTCAGGCGGTTGCCACCGCAGAGCAGCTTGGCGCCCTCCTGTTTGCCCAGCTCAATGTAGTCTAAGACACGTTGCATGTGCTCGGGGCTCACCAGGGGGCCCATCTCGGCGCCCTCTTCTGTTCCTCGCGCGATTCGTATCCGCTGTGCATGGGCGGCCAGACGCTGCACAAAGTCATCGTGGATGCCCCTTTGCAGCAGCAGGCGACTGCCCGCAGAACACACCTCGCCCTGGTTGCAAAAGATTGCGAACAGCGTCCAGTCAACGGCAACGTCAATATCGACGTCGTCAAAGACGATGCAGGGAGATTTGCCGCCCAACTCAAGGGAGATGTTCTTAAACGTGCCCGCTGCGGCTTGCATGATCTTTCTGCCACTTGCGCCGCCGCCGGTAAACGCCACCTTGTCCACGCCAGGATGCTCTACCAGCGCCTGCCCTACCGTGCTTCCGGGGCCAAGCACGAGGTTTGCGACTCCGGCAGGCAGGCCGGCCTCCTCCAAAAGCTCAAAAAAGCGAATGATGCTCAGAGGCGTATTTACGGAGGGTTTAATGACGCTGGCGTTGCCCGCGGCGAGGCAGGGCGCCAGTTTCCAGACGGCCATCATCAGCGGATAGTTCCAAGGTATGATCTGCGCACAGACCCCCAGGGGTTCGCGTACCACAAAGGACTGGGTGTCCGGGTCGGGGACGTTGTAGACCTGGCCGAGGGGCTTATCCACAAGTCCGGCGTAATAGCGCAGGCAGCCTACGGCATCAGAGGCGTCGCCCGCACTGTCGCGCAACGGCTTGCCGCTATCGAGGGTGTCGATAAGCGCGAACTCATCAAGGCGGGCCTCCAGGAGATCCGCCGCTCGCAACAGCACGGCGGCGCGCTCCGTGGCGGCCATCCGAGGCCAGGGGCCTTGGTCAAACGCCGTTCGCGCCGCAGCAACTGCGAGGTCAACATCGGCAGCATCGCCTTCTGCCACTATGCCGATGACGCTTTGGTCTGCGGGATCGTACACCTCACGGGTCGCGCCTGAAAGCGCCGGCACCCAACTGCCGTCCCGGTACATATTCCCGATTCTCATCTGATTCTCCTGTTCCGCCGCGTGGTGGCGCACCAACAGCTCGGTACGCCACCACGTGCTCGTCATGTAATAGAACGTCTCCAGCGAGTCAGTTTGCCAGCATCCGTCAGCGCAGCATCCGCCAGCATCCGTCAGCGCAGCATCCGTCAGCGGGTGAACTCCGTCCACAGCTCGTCGTATTTAACAACATCCGCGCCAAGATCCTGCACGTACTCACCCTTGGCTATCACCTCTGCCGGAACGTTGGAGACCGGATTGTCGCGGTAGCTGTCCGGCAGCAGGGCAACAGCCGCCTTGTTGGGGTTCAGGTAGGGGAATTCCTCGCTGATCATCTTGCTGACCTCGGGCTCAAGGATGAAGTTAATGAACTTCAGAGCGTTCTCGCGGTTCTTCGCTCCTTTAAGCACGCTCAGGTTGTCGAGGAACAGGTAGCAGCCCTCCGAGGGAAAGACAGCCTCAAAGCTGTCGTCTTCCTCTTGGCAGATGGCTACTTCGGCGTTCCACATATAGCCGATGGAGGTCTCGCCACTGAGCATGGCGGATTTGGGAGAGTCGCTGTCGAGTAGCCTGACGTTAGGCTTTAGTTCCTCCAGTCGCGTGGCGACCTGGGCCAACTCGGCGTCATCGGTTGTATTCAGGCTGTATCCCAGGCTCTTGGCGGTCATGCCGATCACAGCGCGAAAGTCGTCAAGTGCGACGATGCTGTTGGCATACTGGGGATCAAAGAGCTGCTCGTAACCGGTGATGGGCTCGGTGACAACATTTTTATTGTAAACGATCATTGCCACACCGCCCATATAGGGCAATGAGTAGGTGTTGCCTGGGTCAAACGAAGGGTCAAGGAAGCTGGTGTCCAGGTTGCTCAGGTTGGGCAGGGAGTCTTTGTCAAGCTCTTCGAGCAGTCCTTCCTCCGCCATCATCTTAACCATGTAGTCGCTGGGCACCACGACATCGTAGATTCCCTCGTTGCTGCTCTGAACCTTGGCGAGCAGATCCTCGTTGGAAGAATAGTTGGAGACATTCACCTTGATGCCGGTCTCTTCGGTAAATTTTGTAACCACAGAATCCGGCAGGTATTCCGCCCAGATGAAGACGTTGAGCTCGCCGCCGCTCACGCCACCGCCCCCGCCACCACTCACGCCTCCACTGCTACTCCCGCTATTGCTTGTTCCGCCGCCTCCGCAGGCGACCAGCAAACTGCCGGTGAGTACCATTATCAGGCTCAGCACAACTGCCATCAGCCTTTGGTGTGTCTTCGTTTTCGCTTTCATTTCGTGTTCCTTTCTCGCGTTACTTCGTCTTGCCTTCGTGTCCATTGCTGCTGACCATTGTTGCTGCTGTCGTCGCGGGTGCCGCCACCGTTATCGGCGCTGCGGCCGTCGCGGGCACTGCCGCCAGCTTTGCCAGCGCTCACATTCCCGCTCTGGTGCCTTTACGTTCATGTCCCACGCCGTCGTTTTCCCTCAGTTTCCCACATGGCTCTACTGTCCTTTCTCGCGGCGATATCTAACGGCCTGCGTCGTTACAACAACGGCGAAGGTTACCAGTATGATGATCGTGGACAGCGCGTAGACGTCGGGGCTGACGCCGGAGCGCACCATCTCCATGACCTTCAAAGGAAAGGTCATGGAGGTCGCCCCTGTGGTGAAGAAGCTGATGATGATGTCGTCGATGGACAAAGTGAACGCCAGCATCGCGCCGGCGCCTATGCCCGGCGCAATGAGGGGCACGGTGATGCGCCTGAACACCTGCAGTCGATTGGCGCCAAGATCCATGGCGGCTTCCTCGGTTGAGGAATCAAAGCCGGAGAGGCGCGCCCGCACGGTGAAGACCACAAAGGGTATGCTGAAGGTCGCGTGTGCGATGATCATACTCAAAAGCCCAAGCGGCATGTTGACAAACGAGAACACGCTTAAAAGCGCGATGCCAAGCACCACCTCGGGTATCACCACCGGAATGTAGAGCAAAGCGTCGATGGCTGAGCGACCACGAAAGCGGTAACGATACATGCCGATGGCTGCCAACGACCCAATTATCACGCTCAGAAGGGTCGAGCAGCTCGCGACGATCAGCGTGTTTACCAGGGAGTCTATAAGCTGCGTGTTTCCCGCCATCACGCCGTACCAATCCAGTGTGAATCCCTCAAAGACGATGTTGCGCCGCGAGGTATTAAATGAGAACAGTACGATGACTGCGATCGGCGCGTAGAGAAATGCGTAAACCAGCGCGCTGAATACGGTGTTACGCACACGGGCGCCGGGCGTCTGTCCCTGCGTTGCCATCACATCGCCCCCAGGTCGTCCATCTTGCCGCCGGTCTTTGTATAGGCACGCACCAAAATCAGCGTGATCAGGATCAAAATGATGGAAAGCGCCGCACCAAAGGGCCAGTTGAACGCCTCCTTAAATTGACGCGCGATGACGTTGCCTATCAGCTGCGTGGTGCCGCCGCCCATAAGATTGGAGACGAAGAAATAGCCGAGTGCCGGTATGAACACCATGATTGAGCCTGCAAAAATACCACTTGAGGTGAGCGGCAGCGTAACCTTAAAAAAGCGCCGCGCGGGCCGCGCGCCCAGGTCGCTGGCCGCCTCCAGCAGGCTGTGGTCGAGTTTGAGTATCACCGTGTAAATGGGAAGCACCATGAAGGGCAACAGGACATAAACCATACCCAAAACTACCGCAAAGTGGTTGTAAAGCAGTTCAAGCGGCTGCGTAATCAGGCCCAGTTCCTGTAAAACGCTGTTGATGAAACCGTTGCTTCCCAAAATTGAACGCCACCCATAGAGTCTGATCAGCGAGTTGGTCCAGAAGGGGAGCATCAAAAACGCCATCATCAACGTGCGTTTGAAGGGACTGCTGTTTGCCATGATGGTGGCGAAGGGATAGCCCACCAGGATGCTGATCAGGCAGGACAGTCCGGCGATGAGCAGGGAGTTGCCATAGATGCTGAGCAGGGTGGGATCAAAGAGCTTGACATAGTTTTGCACAGAAAAAGCAAAGACGATGTGGTGGGATTCGTCAGTGGAGCAAAAGCTGATCAGTAAGACGTAGGCAAGGGGCACCGCTATCAGGATGACCATCCATACGGTTACCGGCGATACCATCGTCAGCAGGGGGGTCTTGCGGCGTATCCGCTTCCTGAGGGATGTTGGCGCGCTGCGGGAGGCCATCATGCGCTCGCTTCAGGGGTAAAATCGCTCAGATCGACGTTGGCGATGGTGCTCCAGACCTCTTGGGAATGCGCGTGCAGGATGACGGCGTCTTCCGGCTCCCAAAACAGATAACAACAGGCGTCTACCTCGGGGATTGGCTGGCCGGAAAGGCTCGTCAGCGCCACCTCCTGGCCGTTGGAAAGAAGGAGGATGCTTTTGATAAAGGTTCCTACGAAAATATTTTCGCGCACGGTACCCTGTAGCTCAAATCCCTCTTTTGGCTCGGGGGCAAAGCGCAGTTTCTCGGGGCGCACCGAAAGCTGAACCTGCTCGCCTGCCGTAAAGCCGCTCGTGCCTCGGCAAAGCACCCGGCCCGTCTCGGTGACGACTGAGATGGTGCCACCTTCCTGGGGTTCGGCAAGTCCGTCAAAGATATTCGATTCGCCGATAAAATCCGCCACGAAGCGCGTGGCGGGAAAATCGTAAATCCTGTTGGGCGTATCAAGCTGGTCGAGTATCCCCTCGTGCATCACAGCGATGCGGTCGCTCATCGTGAGCGCTTCTTCCTGATCATGGGTCACATAGACAAAGGTGATACCCAGTCGTTTTTGCAGGCGCTTGAGTTCCAGCTGCATCTGCTTGCGAAGCTTCAGATCCAAAGCTCCCAGGGGTTCGTCGAGCAAAAGTACTCGCGGTTGGTTGATGATGGCACGAGCGATGGCCACCCGCTGCTTTTGTCCGCCAGAGAGCTGCAGGGGAAGGCGCTTCTCAAAGCCTTCCAGCTGCACCAGGGTCAGGGCTTCCTGCACGCGCTCCTTTATTGCGTTGCGGGCGACTCGCTTCATCTTCAGCCCAAAGGCCACGTTTTCATAGACCGTCATGTGGGGGAAAAGCGCATAGCTCTGAAACACCGTGTTGACGTTGCGCTCAAAAGGTTCCTTGTCTTCTACGGGCTCGCCTTCCACCAGGATGGTGCCGCTTGTCTGCTGCTCAAAACCGGCTATCATTCGTAAGGTAGTGGTCTTACCGCAGCCGGATGGCCCCAGGACGGACAAAAATTCACCCTCGTTGATGGTCAGGTTCAGATCCTTGACCACGTGGTTCTCGCCGTAGGACTTGTTGACGCCTTTCAGTTCTACTATTGCCTGCGAACTCATGAGCCTGCCCTTCTCGGTGCTCGCGTCATCGCCAGCGCGATCGTTGCCGTTCGCGCTGGGCGGCTCGTAGCTGCCGTTGACTCTGCTGCCCTCATTGACGTCGCCTCAGATGGCGTTATCGCCGCGCTCGCCGGTGCGAATGCGCATAGCGTTTTGAACATCGATGACAAAAACCTTGCCGTCGCCCACCCTGCCTGTTGAGATATTTTCGTGGATAGTCAGAAGCAACTCCTCCACCGCCTCGTCCGGCACGACAATGTCAGCCTGTATCTTGGGCAGCAGGTTCATGTTGCTGACCTTGAGTCCTCGTATCTCGCCTCCCGTATCGCCTTTTTGGATGCCGCAGCCCATGACGCTTGACACGGTGATACCACCCACATCGAGCCCCGTGAGCAGCTCCTTGAGCGTTTCGAGCTTGTCGGGGCGCAGTATGATCTGTAACTTTTTCATGCCCTCTACCTTTCTATGATTGGTCTTGGCCAGCTTGCACAGCATCGCTTTCCAGGCCATCCCTCTACTTTACCCAGGGAATATTTCTAGTTGGTTAACTCCAAATTAACTGCTGGTTGCTTCTGGGCTTCGTGCATTGACGCCTGTCGGCACTTCAGACATCGTTAAAACAGATGCCAGAGAGGGCGCTTCTTTTGCGCAGGCCCTATCAGTTTTAGCATGAGTTGACGGGACGGGTGCATTGGCAAGACAGGCACGGTTAGATGAGAAACATCGTCAGCAGGGATCACAAGAATTGCTTGTGGAGCAGTTCTGCCGTTATCGGATGCCTGCTGAATGGGAGCCGCATCAGGGCATGCTGATGGCATGGCCGGTCTCAGAGGCGGTGTGGGGTACCGGACTTGCAGGCGCTCGCGAGGCCTTTGCCTGTGTGGCGCAAAGCATCTCACGTTTTGAGAAGGTCGATATGGTGGCAACCGCGGGCAACGCCCCCGAGGCGCAACGTCTCTGCGGGCCGCAGGTGCGCGTCTTGGAGCTTGAGCACGACGATTGCTGGATGCGAGATTCAGGCCCTACGTTTGTCATCGATACGGCAACGGGTGAGCGCGTGGCGCTGGACTGGGACTTTAACGCCTGGGGGCATAAATACCCCGATTTCCTGCTCGACCAGCAACTGCCCCGGCGGCTGAGCGAACTGTTGGGTTACCGATCCGTGGCCCCCGGCATGGTGTTGGAGGGTGGCAGCATACACACCAACGGTCGCGGCACACTGATCACCACCAGCGAATGTCTGCTCAATCCCAATCGCAATCCGGCGCTTGGTCAGGAGCAGATAGAAGCGATTCTTAAAGAGTACCTGGGAGTACAGACGGTGATCTGGCTACCGTGGGGACTGGAAGGGGATGAGACCGACGGGCATGTGGATAATATCTGCTGTTTTGTGGACGAATCCACCGTCTTGATGCCTTGGACAGACGATCAGGACGACCTCAACTACTCGCGTCTTGCGCAGAACAGAGAGTTGCTTCTTGCGCACGGCTTAGAGGTCATCTGCCTGCCGCAGCCTCCCCGAACACTGCATAACGGTGCTGCGCTGACTCTCAGCTACGTTAACTTCGTTTTTGTTAACGGGGGCATCGTGATGCCACTGTTTGGCGGGGCGCTTGAGGCCCTCGACCAAAAGGCGATGCAGACGCTGCGGGAGTTTTTTCCCCAACGCGAGGTTGTGGGCGTTAAGAGTCTGCCGATTATCGCTGGTGGCGGCAACATCCATTGCATTACCCAGCAGCTGCCGCAAAAGGCGCTACCGCTCTCGCAGCAAGCGCCGCCATCGGCTCAACAGCTGCCGCAGAAGGGGGATGCTGTATGCGCACCGTCACGGTAGCCGCCACGCAGATGCCAAGCCTCCACGACCGCGAAAGCAACATCAGTTGCGCCTGCGAACTGGTTCGTGAGGCCGCCGGGAAGGGGGCGCAGATCGTCTTGCTGCAAGAGCTGTTTGAGACCGACTACTTCTGTCAGCAGGCGGATGTCAGCGCCTTTGATCTTGCCCTGCCTATAGATCAGAACCCTGCGTTGCGCGCCCTGAAAAAACTGGCGCGCGAACTGCGCCTCGTGATTCCGGTGAGCCTGTTTGAGCGCAGCGGACCGTCCTGCTTTAACAGCCTGGTGCTGTTGGGCCCAGACGGCTCTGTCATTGGAACCTACCGCAAGAGTCATATTCCGGACGGGCCGGGTTATGCGGAGAAGTTTTTCTTTGACCCCGGTGATACGGGCTTTAAGGTCTGGGACACCCCTTATGGACGGCTGGGCTGCGGCATCTGCTGGGATCAGTGGTTTCCCGAGGCGGCGCGCATCATGGCGCTCAAGGGTGCCGAGCTGCTGTTATACCCCACGGCCATCGGCTCCGAGCCGCTCGAGCCCAATTATGACTCCCGTCCGCACTGGCAGACCTGCATGCAGGGCCATGCCGCCGCAAATATGGTGCCGCTGCTTGCCTCCAATCGCGTGGGTAGCGAGTGCCAGGGCACCGGCAGCATCACCTTTTACGGCTCATCGTTTATCGCCGATGAATGCGGGCAGGTAGTTGCTCAGGCGCCGCGCGAGGGCCGCGCGGTTATCACCGCGAGCTTTGATCTCGATCTGTTGTGGCACAAGCGTCGATCCTGGGGGCTTTTTCGGGATCGCCGTCCCGATCTCTATGCGGATCTTCTCAGTCGTACACCAGAGGACAAAAGCGATGTATGATCTGGCCATCGTTGGCGGCGAGCTCATCGACCCTGAGCGTACGCAGCCCTACCGGGCGAACCTCTACTGTCGCGGCGGGCGGATAGCCGCCCTCTCCGAGCGGGAGTTTCCTGCCCGGCACCGTATTGATGCTGGCGGCTGCTGCGTAAGCCCCGGGTTCATCGACATCCATGGTCATATCGACGGCGATTATACGGCAGCGCGGCTCCTGCACCTGCAAGGGGTTACGTCGGTGCTGAACGGCAACTGTGGCTTTGGTCTGTTGGACGTGGGCGCCTGGCAGGCAAAGCTCAATCAGGACGGGTTTATCCTCAACCAGTTTCAGCTGGTCGGCCATAAGGATCTGCGCGAGCGTATCGGTGTGAGCGATGATCACGTGGCCTTAAGCGATGCGCAGATAACGCAGGCTGGGGAGCTGCTTCTCGGAGAGTTAGAAGGCGGAGCAGTGGGGCTTTCTTTTGGTTTGGAGTATCAGCCGGGAGCGGGCTGGGCAGAGATCCAGGCGCTTTCGCAGGTGGTGGCGCATTACGGAGGGCTCGTCTCCATCCATCTGCGCAGCGATGGCCTTGAGGGACTCGACGCGCTGGAGGAGGCCTTTGAGATACAGCGTCGGACGGGGGCGGCGGTGCAGATCTCTCACGTGGTCTACCAGTTCTGCTTCGGTTGGATGCGAGAGGCTCTGAGCGCGATAGACGCCGCCGTTCGCGCGGGGCTCGATATCTCCTGTGACAGTGGGATGTATACGGCATTTGCCACCTATATTGGTACAGAGGTTTTTCGGGAGGGATGCGTTGAACGTTGGGGTTGCGATTACAGCGACCTGCATGCGGCAAGCGGACGCTACCGCGGGCAGGCTTTGAACCGCCAAACCTACCTTGAGCTGCGTCGCGAGGCACCACGCGATGTGGTTATCGCTATGCTGGGCAACGATGATCTGCCGGCGCTGGCCTTTACGTTGCCCTACATGATGGCAAGCAGTGACGCCGGCGTTAATCGCAGCGGCGACGCGAGCCAGGGACATCCGCAGGACACGGGCACCTTCCCCCGTTTTTTGCGGATGATGGTGCGCGAGCAGGGTCAACTGAGCCTTAACGACGCCATCAGGCGCATCACACTTTTGCCCGCGCAGCGTCTGGGATTGCCCGCCAAGGGGCGTCTTGAGTTGGGCTGCGATGCCGATCTGGTGATCTTTGATCCACACACCATCAGCGATACGAGTGCCTTTGCGCCCAAAGGGCGGGTTGACGCGCTCAGTAAGGGAATACACGCAATAGTGATGGGCGGAACCATCAGCGTGTTAGACAATCAGCTTGTCTGTGACCATCTGGGGCGGGCAGGCTAACAAGACCAAGGAGGTCAGCATGGCGTTGGATAGGAGAAGTTTTGTTAAATGGTCAGCCGCATCGCTCGTTGCGTTGAGCGGGGCGGTCGTGCTGGGCGGCTGCGGAGACGGCACCAAAGGGAGCGCGGGCGCGTCCTCAGCAAGCGGCGGTTCGGGCAGCTCG
>JAISMZ010000111.1 GCA_031276475.1 Coriobacteriales bacterium | reverse complement strand
CCGCTGCGCCAATCGCCCACGTCCTTGTACCAGCCGCTCGCCTGGAAGCGGCGGGGTGACCGGTAACAGTATAGCGCTAAGTTTCAAGAACGGTAATCGTGGCGGAGCCAACGTGCAGCGAATCGCCGGGGATGACCGCCTGGGGACCGCTCAGCGGAGTGGTACCAATGACCGTAATGGCATCCTTCTCAACCGCCTCAACCCAGAGCTGACCTTGGGAGAAGAAGATCGAGCATTGGTGCTCGGCTACCTCCGGCTCCGGCACCACGATGGCGTTGCCGGTCGCACAACCAACCCGCAGCGTCGCTCCCTCCTGCTTGCGCAGCAGGGTCTCATAAACCGAAAGCCCCTGCAACACGACCTTCAATCTGGCCATCCGCAAAGCCTCGCCGTCCAGCCCCGGCAGGTCGCCCAGTGTACTGGCGTAACAATAATGGCAGTCGTAGCAGGTCTCCATGTCATCAAACGTGACACTCCCGCAGTTCGGGCAGGTCTTCATGGTCCTTCTCCTGTTCTCTCGTTAATCTTTTGCGCAGCGCAGGACTGGCATAACACTGTGGATGAGGACGGGCCGCTACTCTATCATCAGTCTCTCACCCGGCTGACACCAGGGGGCGCTGCAGCTGCGGCGCTCCAAAACAGCCGTTGCGTGAGGATGGCGCAGCTTCCTTGCCGGTGGCACGCGACGATGCGATGTGAGTACCGTAAAGCTGCTGTCGATAAAAGCGACATCTATATGTTCGCGCATACCATAGGTGTGAACGCTGCTACAGGGCACGAGCATCAATATCTCGCCGTCCGGGCAAACCTGGCCCGAAAGCAGGCCTACCAGACGGGAACGCACGCTGCTTGCCAGCTTTACCATCATGCCGTTCTCTCCTTTCAGTCGGTCGGTGGCTGCCGCTTTTGCGGTGGTGGCCGTGCAGCGGTTGCCCTGCGGCGACCCCTTTGCAGCTGCCCTCCCTGTGACAGCTGCCGCTACGCTGCTCCTACAGCAGTTGGATAACTATCGAGCAGCCATCGGGATTATCCTGAAGTGAAGCTAAAGCGAATGCCTCTGCACTGCCGCCCTGGATCCAGGTGTAGCTCAAAAGCCCTGTTTGCCCAGAATCCACCGCCAGCCAGCCCAAACGGGAGAACGCCTGATCGAGATAGACGGCTGCCAGCTGGGATTTGGCAGGGCTCGCATAGTGCAGAATGCGGCCGTCCGCCGAAGCTTCCAGAAAGACTATCTGAGTAAAGCTGGCAGCGCTCAATTTAAGCGGATCAGTTTGTGCCGCGGGGGCGGCGGGCACTGCGAAAACGGTCGCTGGAGCATCTGGCACCGCTGGAGCATCCGGCACCGCTGGAGCATCCGGCACCATCTCGCGCCCATCAGCCCCTTCCTGTGCCCCAACAACAGCACTCCAAAAACGACTTTCGGGACGCGCGTCGGCAAACTGCTGCTGAGCGCATTGGCTGACCACCAAAACGGCCAGAAACAGCAGCACTGCCGCCGCAAAGAGCCGAATCGCCCTGATCCGCCGCCGCTGTTCGTCCCGGTTGACCTGCCACTTCATGCTATCACTCCCGGACGGAAGGGGTCGACGGTGTAGGCGTTGGTGTGGCTCAGATCGAAGAAGCGCAGGCCAAAAAATTCCCCACCAAAACCCAAAGGCCGGTAGTGCAGGGTGCAGCGATAGGTCTCCAGCCGCGTCAGCATCGAGAAGGTGCCGCCGCCCGCGCCGCCCGCGCCGCTTGAGCCTCCCGCGCCATCCGAACCAGCACTCGAGTCTGCGCCGGCGCCAGGCGCACCGCTCACCTCCACCGAGATCTCATTGCGCTCGGCAAAAGACGCAGCTATCAGGTCGTTTACCCGCTGAGCTCTGAGGGCGGTGCCGTAGGCGCCGTATCCGGGCGAGGTCGCCTCAATGCGCACCGCTTCAGCGGCTACGCGGTCAAAGCGGGCGCAGGCCTCCAGATAGCCCATCACGTTAACCATGATGGCAACAACTGCCAGTATCACAGGCAGGCAGACGGCCAATTCCACGCTCATCTGGCCGCGGACATCTGACGCAGGCTCGCTCCGGCGGCAAACATTATTCCCAAACACGATAATTACCTCCAAACCTGAGTTCGTCGGGAAAAGACGCGCGCATTTCGGAGAGCTGCTGCTTGCCGTGTTCCACCACGCTTTGGGGCAGCGATATCTTTACGGGTATCTGAGGCAGGCCGAAAGCATCGCCAAAACGGATGGTGAACACCGTGAATTCGCTTTCCAGGAGCGCGCCACCCTGTTGCTCGGCTGCGTCGAGCAGGCCATCAACCACAGAGCCAAACAGCGAGCCGCTGCCGCTGCCGGGAAGCGCGGAATAGCCCTGCTTAATATTTACCAGCGCATCGCCAACGACGGTCTCGGACGCTCTGGCCACGTGTAGGGTATTCACAATTACCGGCTTGGGCGTGCCCAGATCGACCCCTTGCAGGCCCAAGGCCTCTATTGTCTCGCGCAGCGTATCCTCAGCCCACGCGGCCAACGCTGTGGAGCGGACCAGAGGGATGCTGTTCAGAAAACCGCCCAGGCCAGCAGCCAGCGAGTCGACTCCATTAGAATAACTGAGCAGCGCCCAGCCCCAGAC
>JAISMZ010000094.1 GCA_031276475.1 Coriobacteriales bacterium | reverse complement strand
GCGTCCTCAACCAGGCGGGCGGCGTTGTCGGCGGCAGTCTTGGCGGTTGAGTTGAGCACGAAACGCGCGGCCAGAAAACCAACGGCCCCGCCCACTACCAGTGCCGCAAGAGCGGCGATTACGATCTCCATGGATAACACCTCACTACGTATCAGGCTTGAATATTGCTTAGGATGTGCGCAGATTCACCGCGACGCATCAGGCGTGATGCTGCCCCCGCAGGCTGCTGTTGGGCAAACAGATATGCCCCAGATGTGGAGGAACTATCTACACGCATAAAGCGGGGAGAACAAAAACGCCTGTTAACATGGTACTCAATCGTCATCGCCGCGTCAATCTGTTACACTATGGGACGGCGTGAAATCAACCGCCGGTAAAATCCGCTACCTTGACCGTTTACGAAGGGAACGAACCATGGATGAGTCTGGTGTCTTGGCACTGATAGAAGAACTTGCCGATCTGATTGAGGATGGCAAACCGGCGCTGGGCAATCGCGACCGACGCTCGATTGAGATAGGACCGGCCCTGGACATCATCGAGGAGATTCGCCACTCCTTTCCGGCTGAGTTTGGCCAGGCCCGCCAGATTGTCCGTGAGCAGCAGGGCATTTTGGGAGATGCCGAGGCCGAGGCCAATCGGATCATCGAGGACGCCCGCAGCCAGGCGCTAATCGTTGCCAGCGAGCAGGAGATCGTACGCATCGCTCAACAGCAGGCCGAAAACGTCCTCGCCGATGCCCGCGAGATGGAGCGCGAGATGCGCGCCGGCGCCGAGGACTACGCGGACACGGTTTTTTCGCATATCGAGAACACCATCAGCCAGATTAACGAGAACGTCCGTCGTTGCCGCGAGCGTCTGAATAACCGTTCGAGTCACTAGCGAGACGTCGGTGAAGCGTCGCTCAGGCGGCAGCTTTCAGGCGCCGGATACCTGCCCGATTGCCACCACCAGCGGAGCGGTCATGCAACTCACAGCCTTTGAATACAAACTGCTGCCCACCCTGGCCTCGCTGGCTTCGTCGGTGACCCTGGAAGGCACCTATCCCCTCACGTCGCTTAAGAAAGGCGCGCGCAACTTCAGTCTTGACAAGGGAATCAACTATCATTTGCAGCTGACCAATACCGGCGGCGCGGTGCTGCTCAGCGGCACGGCCTGCGCCTCTCTGAGGGGCGAATGCGACCGCTGTTTGGGAAGCGCCGAGCTCACCATCACCGGAGAGGTTCAAGGTTACCTGGTCTTTGCGACCAGCCAGCAGGATGCCGCCAACGCGAGGCTTGATGATGCGGAGGCGGAGTTCACCGTTGTGGATAAGGACGGCAGCGTCAATCTCGCGCCCTTTATCTATGCCGCCATCGTCTACGAATTGCCGCAGATGGTGCTCTGCGATCCTGCGTGCGCCGGTCTCTGCCCCGTTTGCGGCGCCGATCTGAACCTTGGCCCGTGCGGTTGTTCGGCGCCGTCCGTTGCCGGTGACCATCCGTTTGCCGTGCTGAAGCAGTTGTTATGAGTCGTCTCGTGCCCGATCCTGCTGCACGCGAAAGGAGCCTTATGTCCGCCTCCGCCCGCCACCGCAAGCCCGCCGCCGCGTTCGCCCGCTACCGCGAGTCCGCCGTCGCGCCCGTTCGTCACAGGCCCTGGCGCGCTGCTGCTGCGCTGCTGCTGGCGCTGCTGCTGGCCCTGCCTCTGGCAACCGGCGGCTGCGCGGTTCGCGGAGATGCACCGCAGCCGCTCACGCCGCCCCAGCCGCCTGCGTCGTCCGCCTCCGCCGCTGCGTCCGCCAACGCACAGTCGGCCAGCGAGACCGTTCGCCAGATCGGCCAGGAGCTGTTTAACTACGAGGTCAGCCTGGACACCCTGACCCTCAATCAGCTGGTTGCCGATCCGGCCGCCTTAGGCATCACAGCGCCAAAGGCCAGCCTCGGCGAGTTTACCGTGAGCAGCTACCGGGAGGACAACACCTGGTATCACGAGTTGCTGGTGCGCCTTGACGCGCTGGATCGTTCAGAACTCAGCGAGAGTGATGCCCTGACGGCAGAACTGATCGAGAAGGTTCTTGAGCAGACCCTGCAAAGCGAGGCCTTCTTCTATTACAACGAGCCGTTGTTCCCGAGCATGGGCATCCACTCCAACCTTCCCAACGCTTTGCTGGAATACAGCTTTCGCAACCGCCACGACATCGACGACTACCTTGGTCTGCTCAACGACATACCGCGTTACTTTAACCAGGTCATCGCCTTTGAGCGCGTTAAGGCCAAACGCGGGCTGCTAATGAACCAGGCCTGCTTTGATGATATACTCAAAGAAATTGATACTTTTTTGGTTGAACCTGCGGACAACGTCCTGATTAAATCCTTCAATTTGTTGTTGGATTCCGGCAAGACCCCCTTCGCCGAGCTTGGCGACGACGAGCGGGCCAGTTTGCGTCAGGCCAACAGCGAGGCTGTGCACAACGCCGTCTATCCCGCCTGGCAAAAGCTGCGCGCGGCGGTGGCCGCCCTAAAGCCGCTCGCCAGATCAGAAACAAAGATTGTTTCCTATGCCCGCGGCAGGGAATACTATGCCCTCGACCTGCATATCATGGGCTTCAGCCAGACGCCGGAGCAGGCGGCTGAGCTGCTCGACGAGCGTCTGGGGGACTTCCTCGACGCGCTGCTTGACAGCGGGGTTCTGCCCGACGAGGGCGGCAAGCCAAATATCCCGGGCTTATCCACACCGTTTCCGGCCAAGCCCACCCTGGAGTACCTGCGCCAGGCGATGCTGGCCGACTTCCCCGAGATCGCCGACTTCAACTTCAGCGTTGAGGAGACACCCGAGGAGCTGCCCAACGACCTGGCGCTGGCCTACTACAAGATACCCGCTGTGGATGACCCCGACGATAACCAGATCTATTACTATCCACAAAATGTCAGCGACGACCTCAGTTATCTGACGACGCTGGCGCACGAGGGCTTTCCTGGGCATATGTACCAGACCAATTACTTTGCCCAGTGCGATCCGCAGCCGGTGCGCAAACTGCTGCGTTTTGACGCCTATATGGAGGGCTACGCGATGTACGCCGAGACGCTGGCCTTAAGTTACTTCGGTCTGAACGAGCAGCAGGCCGCGTCCCAGGCCGCCTACGACGCCTTGATGTATGCCCTGCATGCCCGAATTGACATCGGTGTTAACTATCAGGGCTGGTCACAGCAGCAATTGGCAGCTTATCTGGAGGACTTTGGGATGTCCTCGGCTGCCGGCGAACTCTATCTGGGCGCACAAAAGCAGCCACAGGTCTATCTGCCCTATGGCTTAGGCCTGGTCAGTTTCTTAGATCTGCGGGCCGAGACGGAGCAGCGGCTGGGTTCCTCTTTTGTGGAGAAGGACTACCACGACGCCATCCTTAAAGACGGGGCGCTACCTCTTGACATGCTGGCGCGCCAGGTCGAGCGCTGGACACGGTAGGGATGTGACGGGGCAAAAGGGGGTGTCGCAGGGTCTTTTGCCAGGCAAGCGGCGGCCTGTGTCCGAACCCATTGGGGCGCAGGCCGTCTTTTTATGCGGGGTCAGGGAGGCTCAGCTTTAACGGTGAGCGACATCTTTGCACGCGCCGGCTTGCACCTTGCGCAGATGTGGTATAGTACGTCCATCGCAAATCCCCCTGAACCCATAGTCCTCTATCATTGCAGGATCAGACGCGGATGAGCGATGCTTCAACAGTCGAGCACCTCAAAATCGAGTACCGCCTATCCCGCATTCCCACAGCAGCCGGTTCGCTCAGTACACCAACACGCAGATACCCGACACTGCCGTAAGGGCATCTCGCCGGCGCGAAGGTGGCGAAAGGAGCAATAACGTGAAGTTTTTCGTTGACACCGCCGATCTGGATGAGATCCGTGAGGCGTCCGCCTGGGGCGCGCTGGACGGTGTTACCACCAACCCAACGCTGTACGCCCGTATCGGCGGTAAGCTGGCCGACTTTCCCGAGCACATCAGGCGGATCTGTGCCCTGGTGCCCGGCCCGGTCTCGGCCGAGAGCACGGCAGCGGGCCGCAAGGAGATCGTTCGCGAGGGACGTGAACTGGCTGCCCTGGCGCCAAATGTCGTCGTTAAGGTACCGGTCACCGTGGAGGGCCTGGCGGCGACGCGGGTCTTGGCTGATGAGGGCATCCGCGTGAACATGACGCTTTGCTTTACGGTGCCACAGGCCATTTTGGCAGCTCGCGCCGGTGCGCGCTACGTCAGCCCCTTTGTGGGACGCTACGACGACATCGCCGAAGACGGTGTGGATCGTCTGGAGGACATCGTCGTCGCACTGGGCAATTACGATCTGAGCGATTGCGGCCCAGGCGGCGAGAGTATCGAGGTCATCGCGGCCTCCATCCGCAGTGCCCATCACGTCACACAGGCGGCTTTAGTTGGAGCCGATATCGCTACGGTACCCTTCGCGGTGCTCAGGAAATGCCTGAGCCATCCGTTAACCGACAAGGGCCTTGAGGCCTTCAATAAGGATTGGGAGAAAGTGAAGAACGCATGAGTGAGACGATTCTGGTGGATGCAACCACCGCTAGTCCGGCATCTGCCGCGGAGTTGGCGGCCGAAAAGAAGCACGGTATTCGCAAGCCAAGACGGGCGACAGCGGTACGTAAGGCGGTGGAGACGGTGGAAACGGTGCGGGTGGGCCAGGATGCTGCCGCTGTCGGCGCAGGTACTGATGCCGATGCCGACGCTCCAGTTGCCACCCCTGCCGCCAGTGCTCCGACGGCCAAAAAAACGACGCGCTCCCGTACGGTAAAGTCGGCGCCAGCCACGCCTGAGGCAGCGGCCTTTGTGCCTCCGGCCGCCGCTGCCACATCTGCCAAAACGCCCACCGCTGCCGCTGCGTCTGCGCCTGCAACATCCCCGCCGTTTGCCTCCTCACCGTTTTATGCTCCAGCCGAGCGCCCCGAGGCCGAACGGCCCCGGCGTGGCCGGCCGCCCCGTCAGCAGGAAAACGACGGCTATCGCAACAACGACTCCGCCCGCAGCGACTATGGCCGGGGACGCAACAACGGCAAGCAGAACAGCCAGCAGGCCCAGCGTCAGCAGCAGCGCCAGCGGCGTCCCTATCCCAGCCAGCGCGAGATTATCCCTCAGACCACGCGTGAGGATCTGGAGGTCTTAAAGATCGGTGAGCTTCGGGCCAAGGCCGCCGAGCTGGAGCTGGACATCAGTCACATCCGCAAAAAAGAGCAGATCATCGACATCGTGCTGGCCGGCATGGTGCGGGCCGAGGGCTTTATCGAGTGTGCCGGTGTGCTCGATCTGCTCCCCGAAGGCTACGGCTTTTTGCGTGCCAGCGGCTATCTGCCTGGCGAGAAGGATGTCTATGTGGGGGTCTCGGTGGTTCGTCGCAACGGCCTGCGTAAAGGCGACCTGATTACCGGCCAGGTTCGGCCGGCGCGCGAGAATGAGCGCTTTGCTGCCATCCAGCGCATCGACAGCGTTAACGGCGGGCCGCTGGAAGATATCGCGGGCCGCCCCCGTTTTGCCGACCTGACGCCGGTCTATCCCGACCAGCGTCTGCTGATGGAACACAACAAAGACGCCATCACCGCGCGGACTATCGATCTGGTGGCACCGATCGGCAAAGGCCAGCGCGGGCTGATCGTCTCGCCGCCCAAGGCCGGTAAGACCACCATCCTCAAAGACATCGCCGCCGCCATCAGCGCCAACAATCCGGATGTTCATCTGATGTGCCTGCTGGTGGATGAGCGCCCCGAAGAAGTCACCGACATGCAGCGCTCAATTCGCGGCGAGGTGATATCTTCCACCTTTGACATGCCCTCAGAGAACCACATCGCCGTTGCCGAGCTGGTGATCGAGCGGGCCAAGCGCCTGGTTGAAAGCGGCCGCGACGTGGTGATCCTGCTCGACTCGATAACCCGCCTGGCCCGGGCCTACAACCTGGCCCAGCCGGCCTCGGGACGCATCCTCTCCGGCGGTGTGGATTCCACGGCGCTTTATCCGCCCAAGCGTTTCCTCGGTGCTGCCCGCAACATCGAGGGCGGCGGCTCGCTGACGATCCTCGCCTCGGCGCTGATCGAGACCGGCTCAAAGATGGACGAGGTAATTTTTGAGGAGTTTAAGGGCACCGGCAATATGGAGCTGCGTCTGGATCGCGACCTGGCCGACCGCCGGATCTTTCCGGCCATCGACCCGGTAGCCTCCGGTACTCGCAAGGAGGAGCTGCTGCTGGATTCCCAGGAAGCGCCGCTGATCTGGGCGGTGCGTCGGATCCTGGCCAACCTGAACAACACCGAGCGGGCGATGGAGATGCTGATCAAATCGCTTAAGCAGACCCAGAACAACGCCGAGTTCCTGATCCGCACCGCCAAACGGGCGCAGAACAACCAGCGCAGCAGCGATGGCATCGAGTTGTGATACACTGGCAACGACGCGAACAGCGTCTGCTGTAATACCCGGCAACATCCCGTGATACCCGATCCTGTCTTGGTCGGAAACCAAGGCGCAAAGGAGAACAAAGATGAAAAAAGGCATCCACCCCGATTACGTTGAGGCCACCGTACACTGCTCCTGTGGCAACACCTTTAAGACCAGGGCCACCAAGCCGGAGCTGCACATAGAGCTCTGCAACGAGTGCCACCCCTTCTACACCGGACAGCAGAAGTTCGTTGATACCGGCGGCCGCGTGCAGCGCTTTGCCGATAAGTTTGGCTCGGCGGCGAGTACGGTTGCCGAGCGCGAGGCCGCCCGCAAGGCCGAGAAACAGGCCGCCGCCGAGGCCGCCGAGGCCGCCGCCCGTGCCGCCCGCGAGGCCAAGGCCGCGCAAAAAGCCGCCAAGGCAGCAAAGTTCGCCGAGAAGGCCGCGGCTCGCCAGGCTAAGGCCGAGCCGTCCGCCGATGGGGCTGAGG
>JAISMZ010000018.1 GCA_031276475.1 Coriobacteriales bacterium | reverse complement strand
CCATGAGTTTGTTGAGAACTGGGTCTATGGCTGGGAGGAGCTTAAAGAGCGCGAGCTGGAGTACCCACCCGAGAAGTGAGCTGACATCACCTGGGTGCCGGCCGAGCAGATCATCGGCGCCGCCCGTTTCTTTGCCAATGCCAAGCCGGCATCGATCTCCTGGGGCCTGGCTACCGACCAGAAGAGCAACGGCGTTCAGATGGCTCACGCGCTGCTTGCGTTGAATGCTGCCACCGGCAACATCGACGTTCCTGGCGGCCTGATTGTTGGTGCGCCATCGTTTGCGGCCCCGATGTGGTGGGGCTGGGACAGCTTGCCGCCGGAAGTGCAGGCCAAGCGGCTTGGCTCGGACAGCGGCATGGGTGGCACGCCCTACCCTTGTGTGACAACGGCTATCTCCACCGTTCAGCCCGACATGCCCTTGGACGCCATGGAAAGCGGCGAACCCTATCCGCTCAAGATGTCTTGGATCATGTCCTCCAACCCGATTGCCTGCCCTACAGCAGCGCCACAGCGTTGGGAGAAGGCATTTAAAAACCTGGACTTCAATGTGGTCTGCGACTTGTTCATGACCCCCTCTGCCGCTTCTTTTGGCGATCTTTTCCTGCCCGTGGCTTCCTATGCAGAAAAAGACGGCATCGTCTGCACTCACTATGGGTCGCTTTCCATGTTCGTCGGTGCCATCAACAAGGCAATCCAGGTAGGTGAGTGCAAGAGCGACGACGAAATCCTCCTGGAGTTGGGCAAGCGCCTCAACCCGGAGGTCTTCCCTTGGGAAACCATGTCGGACTTTCTCTCCTGGGAGTTGGATCAGTACATTCCAGGCATGACCTTCCCTGAGTTGCAAGAGGCTAAATGGGCCGTGCCTGAATGGCACTACAGCAAGTATCGCCACGGCCTGCAAAACTTTGACGGCCAACCGGGCTTCGTCACGGCGACCCGCAGGATCGAACTCTTTGAACCACTTTTTGCCGAGTGGGGAGACGATCCGCTTCCGTACTACGAGGAGCCGCAATTCAGTCCCGTGCGCACGCCGCTATTGATGAAGGAGTACCCGTTCGTACTCACCAGTGGCGCCCGTTCCTGGGTTTATTTCCACTCCGAGCAGCGCCAGGTAGACAAGTTGCGTGAGATTCATCCAGACCCCATCACACAGCTCAACCCCGAGACCGCCAAGAGCCTGGGGATTGAAGACGGAGACTGGATCTGGGTTGAGAACCAGTTTGGCAGGGCCAAGCAACGCGCGAAGCTCTTCCCCGGCATCGACCGCCGCGTCGTACACTCTGAGCATGCCTGGTGGTACCCGGAGAAGCCA
Source organism: Coriobacteriales bacterium (assembly GCA_031276475.1). Lineage (GTDB taxonomy): Bacteria > Actinomycetota > Coriobacteriia > Coriobacteriales > UBA8131 > JAISMZ01. The sequence goes on along the minus strand of JAISMZ010000018.1, from coordinate 15,363 downwards.
CCTGTGGATAAAGGATACGGTCCGCAGGACGTGTTCCTCTCCAACATCAACAACCTCATCCCGCACAAACTGATTGGGAAGATGGGCTTTGGTGCTCCCTACAAGTGCATCATCTGCAAAGTTTACAAGGCTGAGGACTGAGCAGCAACGTCACAACAATCGACTCGGAATTTGAAGGATATGAAAGAGGTGAACCAGATGTCGAAGAGTAAGAAGGGTCTATTAGTCGACTATAACTACTGCACAGGATGTCATGCTTGCGAGGTGGCCTGCAAAAATCACCTGGAGCTGCCTGTTGGCAAATGGGGCATCAAGCTCGTAGAGGTTGGTCCTTTTGAAATTGAGAAGGGGACGCCGAGCAAGTTTGAGTGGATCAACATGCCTATTCCCACCGAGCTTTGCGATATGTGCGAAGACGAGGTGGCCAAAGGCTACAAGCCGATGTGCGTCCATCACTGTATGGCCGCCTGCCTTGAGTATGGCACACTAGATGAATTGACCAAGACCATGGCAACACGGCCAGGTAAGCAAAATCTCTACATGCCGGTGTAGCGTGCCTTAACAGGAACAAGACGCTATCGCAATACAGGCAACAGAGACAGCTTTCCTCGAGGTCTGGATGACAGAGGGCCTCGGATGCGTTTTTTGAGGCCCTCTGGAATATTTTGAGTTTAGCTTTCATGCTTTGGGAATTTGAGGGTTTGAGAAAGGATCGATAATGCCAAACTATGATTTTCGCTGCACGTCATGCGACACGGTGTTTCTCTTAGAGCGGCCGCTCGGTCATTGTGATGACGAGTCCTGCCCACATTGCGGCAGCGTTGCCAAGCGGGTTTTTCAGGTCTTTGAGAAGCAGCCTTCTTTAGGATGCGATAAAGGGGGTTGCGATGATAACGAAAGCCCCTTCATGGAGAATCTGTCTTTGGCCGGAATGGGAGGTCGGACATGAGGCCACAAAGCGGGGATGTCGTTTTGGTAAGGCATCGTGTGACCGACACGCAGGGCGTTGAGTTGGAATCCAGCTATGAATCGGATCTGCCGTTGCGCTTTGCTGTTGACTCGGGAAGGGTACTATGCGGATTGAACGATGCCGTAAAAGCCCTGGAGCCCGGCGAAAGCATAACGCTCATCGTGCCAGCGATCGAGGCGCATGGCGAATACGATGCCGGCAAGCAGCGAGCGTTTCGCAAGACGACCTTTTACCAAGGACTGAAGGTCGGGCAGACCGTCACTTTTCAAGGCGATCTGGGCAATCCGGTGCAGGCACGGGTATTGCGCGAGGAGGGCGACTCCTTCATCCTCGACATGAACCATCCTTTAGCCGGTCAGGATCTGTCTTTAGAGCTCGAGCTGTTAGAGATACTCAAAGACCCTCAAATCGAGCCGTTCATCTGAGATTTTTTGTTGCGTTGCAGCGTGTCTTGCCATCAGTTGCTTGTCAGTTCACACTGATGATAATAGAGGCATGTCGTCATTCTCTTTATGGGAAGCGGCAGGTAAAACTGGAAGGAAGTCTGAACCTATGTTGGCGGTTGTGCTTCCTTCCAGTCCTTACAGGCAAAAGACCCACTCCCAGCATGCAGGCAGACGAAAACAGCTACTACCTGCACCATCTTTTCGGCGGAGCCACAAGCAGTGTCGACAGCCTGTTTGTAAAAGGGATTCGAGCTCGCCAACATCGGCCAGATACCGCAGTTCGAGTAGCTGATCGCCACGATTCGGAGCCGTGAGATTTCGCCCTCCATTATCCTGCGATCGCAGTCGCAGCTCAAAGCGATCTACAAGGACAACGCTGACACGATTGTGGGGAACTGCGACACCACATTGTTCCTCGGCGGCAGGGAGAAGACGACGCTCAAGGAGATGGCCGAACTGCTCGGCAAGGCAACCATCGACAGCTACAACACGAGCGAGAACCGTGGCCAGTCGCAGAGCTACGGTCTCATATGGCATTTTTAACATCGCAATAGTTGTATTGCAGACACACGTCATCATTCATAAGCATCGTTCAGGAGACCATGCTGGGAATGGCGGAGAGGGGGGGATTTGAACCACCGAGCCCGGGTTTGCCGGACTAACGGTTTTCGAGACCGCCGCTTTCAGCCGCTCAGCCACCTCTCCGCGTGGCGGAGAGGGAGGGATTCGAACCCTCGATACCTTGCGGTATACATGATTTCCAATCATGCGCCCTCGGCCGGACTAGGCGACCTCTCCGTGCGGGACAGTATATCAGAATGATGCCGGTTCTGTGAACATTTGCAAATTCTCCTCACAAATGGTCTTAAGTTGATGCATAATAGGGGCTTAACGTTTTTCCTCGGCTCAAAGACTGACTGATGGGAGGCCATTATGGGTAAGCGTTGTGGTTTTGGTTCGTTCCTCCTGGGCGGCTTGATTGGCGCCGGTGTGGCGCTGCTGTTCGCGCCGCGCTCCGGAGAGGAGACGCGCGCGGCCGTCGCCGACAAGATCGATGAGCTCTGGGGCGAAGGTGAGAAGATCTACGCTCAGGGTCGCGAGCGGGTAAGTGCTGGCATTTCGCAGGCAGGACCGGCAATCAGCAAGAAGAACGATGAGTTGCGCGAGAAGATCGAGAGCGCCCGTGCCTCTATCGCCGAGCAGGTGGCAAAAAACGCCGCCGCGGCCCGCGACGCCATCAATGAGAAGATTCCGGCTACCAGCGAGCGCATCCAGCAGGCTGCCGATGTCGTGCGTGGCAAGATCGACGAGGCTGCCAATAAGCTGAAGGGCGCCACAGCCGACATTGCCGCAAAAGACGCAGATCTGGAGAAGACCGTGGCAGGCGCGGTTGAGGCCGGCGCGGATGCTGCGGCAGATGTGGCTGCGGAAGCCGCGGAAGCCAAATAACCGTTGGCGGATGGCCAGCGGCGATCAGTCGTTGGCGAGCAGATGCGAGTAATGCCGCCGGCAGGTTTTTGCCAGCGGGGAGTTGCTGGCGAGATGCTGCCAGCGTGTAGTTGCTGGCGTGCTCTTGTCAACTGATCGTTGCCGGTCTGCTGCGACGCGCTGATGACGACTCATGACGATGGCACACTCATGGCCGTGCCCGTACATGACGGCGCAGGCACTACTGCAGCCGTCTGTGGCTTGTTGGTGCGCTGGCGGTGTACCAATGATGATGGCAACTTGGATGGAAACGAATGCGCGATACCGCTGAATTCAAGGGCGTACGTGTGCTGGGCGGCAGGCATGGCACAACCAAGATAGGCAAGATCGGGCGCGCGGTGTTTCATCCGCAGACCTATGATCTTGTTGGCTATCTGGTCAAGCGCCCGGACATCGCCTTGATAAAGGCACGCACGGATCGGTTTTTGGCGCGAGATTCCTTTCGCATCATCAACGGCCAGGTTGTGGGCTTTGCCGACCGCGACGCCTGGGACCAGGCGGCCTGCAAGCGGCTGGGTCTGGACTTTGACTCCTGTGTTCTTCTGGAGGGGATGCCGATTGCCGTGCAGGGGCTTACCGGAGCGGTTGATGCGACTGGCTCAGCCCGCGATGCCGACGCTTCTCGCGACATCGTTGCGACGAGCGAACCCTGCGCGTCCGTCGCACCTCGTGATGCTGCCGCGGACAGCGCTCCGGCTGCCTCAAGCACTACAACACCCGCCCCCGAGTCGCTGGGTCTGATAGTCTCGGTAACCTATGACGAACTGTCCGGTGCAATTGAGAGCATCAGGGTCAGCGACGGTGTCGCCGCAAAGACCCTTTTAGGAACCCGCGACATTCCCCGGGAGCTGCTGCTCGGCTACCGCGATGGTGCTGTCTGGGTTAAGCCAGACGCAGCGGCCGTTGCTCATTCGGGCGGCCTGGCAGCCAAGGCCGGAGCCGGAGCGGCTGTGGCTGGTGATAAGGTTGCGCGGATGGCCGCGAAGGCGGGCAGTAAGGTTGAGCAGGCGGCCACCGACACAGCTATCAAAGCCGGTCGCAAGCTGCGGCAGGGCAGCGACAAGAACCGCCAGCGTCAGGAGGCAACGAGCGACAGGGCTGCGGCGGCAATTGACAAGGGCACGCGCGCCATTGGACGTCAACTCGGTGCCAGTAAAGGTATGTTCAAGGCTTTTCGCGATGAGTATCGCAAGGCCGCCGCCGGCAAGCCCGCGCCCTCCGGCAAGCCCGCAGACGACAAGCCCTCGGCCAAGACCGCGCCCACAGCCAAGCCCAAAAAGCCAGCTTCCCAAGAAAGAAGGATAGACAATGCTTGATGCCAAATACGTTCGCGAGAACACCGCTGCGGTGCGCCAGGCGCTGCTCTCCCGCTCGGTGCAATGGCAGCCGGCTGCTTTTTTGGCAGCCGACGAGTCCCGCCGTGCGCTGATCGCCAAAAGCGAGACTCTCAAATCGCAGCGGCGAACCGCGTCCAACAGCATCGGCGCCCTGATGAAGGCCGGCCGGGTTGATGACGCCGAGGCCGCCAAGGCGGAGGTGCGTGCGATAAACGATGAAATTGAGTCTCTGGAGGCCGCGCTGGACAGCGCTGAGGCCGCGCTGGCCGCCGAAATGATGGTTCTGCCCAATATTCCCAGCGCCAGCACGCCGGTCGGTGCCGGCGAGGAGGACAATGTAGAGGTTCGCCGCTGGGGCACGCCGCGCGATTTTGCCGCCGAAGGCTTTGAGGCGCAGCCCCACTGGGAGATAGGCCCCGCCTTAGGGATCATCGACTTTGAGCGCGCCGTCAAGCTGGCCAAATCCCGCTTTGCCCTGCTGGCAGGGCTGGGAGCGCGCCTGGAGCGCGCCCTGATCAACTTCATGGCCGACACGCATAGCCGTCGTGGCTACAAGGAGTGGTGGACGCCGCTGCTGGGCAACGCCACCACGCTCACCGGCACCGGCAACCTGCCAAAATTTGAGGAGGATCTCTTTAAGACTACCGACGGCCTGTACCTTATCCCTACCGCCGAGGTGATGCTGACCAACATCCACGCCGACGAGGTGCTGGATGCGGCTGGTTTACCGCTTCACTACTGCGCCTTTACGCCCTGCTTTCGCGAGGAGGCGGGCAGCGCCGGCCGCGATACCCGAGGGCTTATCCGCGTGCATCAGTTTGACAAGGTGGAGATGGTCAAGTTTGCCACGCCCGAGACCTCCTTTGCCGAGTTGGAGGACATGGTTGCCGATGCGGAGAATATTCTTCAACAGCTAGAATTGCCCTACCGGGTGATTGAGCTTTGTACGGGCGATTTAGGCTTCTCTGCAGCCAAGACCTACGATCTGGAGGTCTGGCTGCCCTCCTATAGCGACTATAAGGAGATTAGCTCCTGCTCAAACTGCGTTGACTTTCAGGCCCGCCGGGCCTCCATTCGCTATCGCGACAACACGGCGTTTAAGGGCACGCGCCTGGTGCACACGCTCAACGGCAGCGGCCTGGCCGTGGGGCGCACGATGGCCGCCATTTTGGAGAACTGCCAACAACGTGACGGCAGCGTGCGGATCCCCGAAGCCCTGGTGCCTTATATGGGTGTGGAGAATATAGCCAAAGGCGGCGAAGCGTCGTGCAGATAACCCCGCAGGAGGTCGCCGAGACGCTGGCGATGGTCTCGCAGCAAAACCTCGACATCCGCACCATCACGCTGGGCCTGTCGGTGCGCGACTGCGGCCACGAAGACATCGAGGTCTGTGCCCAGCGCGTCTACGACCGGCTCGCAAGCGCTGCGCAAGACCTCGTGCCCGTGGCCGAGCAGCTGGCCCGCGAATACGGCATCCCGATTGCCAACAAGCGCATCGCGGTGACCCCGATTGCCGAGATCTGTGCCGCCGCCGCGCCCAGAGCCGCAGACTTTGTGCCGGTAGCCAGCGCCTTAGACCGCGCCGCCCGCGAGGTCGGTGTCGACTTTGTCGGTGGATTTTCGGCCCTGGTGCAAAAGGGTACGAGCACCACCGACGCCAAGCTGATAGCCTCCATCCCCGAGGCCCTGAGCACCACCGAGCGGGTCTGCTCGTCGGTCAACGTTGCCTCCACCCGCGCCGGCATCAACATGGACGCCGTGCTGCTGATGGCCCAGACGATACTCCAAAGCGCCCGCCGCAGCGCCGCTCAGGAGAGCATTGCCTGCGCAAAACTGGTGGTATTTGCTAATGCGGTTGAAGATAATCCGTTTATGGCCGGCGCCTTTCACGGCTCGGGTGAGGCCGAAGCTGTGATTAACGTAGGCGTCTCCGGGCCGGGCGTGGTGCGCGCCGTATTGGAGTCGCTTTCCGCCCATGCCGATCTGACCCAGGTGGCCGAAAGCATCAAGGCCACGACCTTTAAGATCACTCGAGCCGGCGAGCTCATCGCCCGCGAGGCCTCGCGGCGCCTCGGCGTGCGGATGGGCATCCTCGACCTCTCGTTGGCGCCGACCCCGGCCGCGGGCGACTCGGTGGCGCAGATTCTCGAGGCGATAGGCGTTGGCCAGTGCGGCGGCCCGGGCACCACGGCGGCGCTGGCCCTGCTCAACGACGCCGTTAAAAAGGGCGGTGTGATGGCCTCGTCGTCGGTCGGCGGGCTTTCGGGAGCTTTCATCCCGGTGAGCGAGGACGCCCGGATGATAGACGCCGTTCGCTCGGGGGCTTTAAGTCTGGAGAAGTTAGAGGCGATGACCAGCGTCTGCTCCGTTGGCCTGGACATGATTGCCGTGCCGGGAGACGTGGGTGCAGAGACGCTCTTTGGCATCATCGCCGACGAGAGGGCCATCGGTGTGATTAACAACAAGACGACGGCCGTGCGCATCATCCCGGCCATCGGCAAAGTCGCCGGTGAGACCCTGGAATTTGGTGGCCTTCTGGGCAGCGCCCCGGTGATGGAGGTCAACCGCCACGCCGGCAGCGTCCTAGCTCAGCGCGGTGGCCGCTTTCCCGCGCCGCTGAACAGCTTGCGGAACTGAGGCGGCTGCGCACTCCGGCAGATGCCGGCCGCCGCCCCTACCGTTCCCCGAACAATTCATCAACGGCAAAAGTCAAGTCTTGACTTCCAGATAATTCTATCGTATCGTTTAAGGTTGCGACATTTTAGCGGCTCGAACTGTTCCTAAAGGAGGAATCCCCTTGTCAAGAGGCAAAAAACTGACTCCTGTAAACCTGTACCGAGAGCGCAAATCCTTCGCAAAAATCCCTGAGGTCATGGACGTCCCAAATTTGATAGCAATTCAAACGGACTCCTTTGAGTGGTTGCGGACCGACGGTTTACGCGAAGCATTTGCAAACATCTCGCCCATCGAGAACACGGCCAAAAACCTCTATGTGGAGTTTGGCGCCCACGAGTTTGGCGACCCCAAATTCTCCGAGGCGGAATGCAAGGATAAGGACATCTCCTACCAGGCACCGCTGTTTGTGGAGATACGCTTTGTTAACAAGGACACGGGCGAGATTCAAGACATGCTGGTCTTCATGGGCGACTTCCCGCTGATGACCAGCCGTGGCACCTTCATCATCAACGGCACCGAGCGGGTTGTCGTCAGCCAGTTGGTGCGCTCGCCGGGCGTCTATTTTGGCGCGGAGCTGGAGAAGACCTCCGACAACATGCTCTACAACGCCAAGATCATCCCCTCGCGTGGCGCCTGGCTGGAGTTTGAGACCGACCGCCGCGACGTGCTCAGCGTCCGCGTTGACCGCAAGCGCAAGCAGCCGGCCACCTTGCTGCTCAAGGCTTTGGGCTTTGCCACCACCAACGCCGAGATCATCGAGCTGCTCGGTGAGAGCGACGTGGTGCTACGTACTTTGGAGAAGGACATCGCGCTGGATCGCGACGAGGCCCTGATTGAGCTTTACAAGCGCCTGCGCCCCGGCGAGCCGCAGGCCGTGGAGAGCGCCCGCACGCTTCTGGAGGGCTACTTCTTTAATCCGCAGCGCTATGATCTGGCTCGCGTTGGCCGCTACAAGATTAACAAGAAGCTGGGGCTCGATCTGCCGGAGGACGCCTCAACGTTAACCCGCGAGGACATCGTCGAGACGATGCGCTACATTCTGGCGCTGCACGACGGCGACGAGAGCAGGCACGCCGACGACATCGACCACTTTGGCAATCGCCGCATTCGGACTGTGGGCGAACTTATCCAAAACCAATTTAGAATTGGGCTTTCGCGTATGGAGCGGGTTGTGCGCGAGCGGATGAGTACCCAGGAAGTGGATGAGATCACGCCGCAGAGCCTGGTTAATATCCGCCCGATCGTGGCGGCGATTAAGGAGTTCTTTGGTTCCTCGCAGCTCAGTCAGTTTATGGATCAGACCAACCCGGCCACCGGCATCACCCACAAGCGCCGGCTCTCGGCGCTCGGTCCCGGCGGTCTGTCCCGCGAGCGTGCCGGCTTTGAGGTGCGCGACGTGCACACCAGCCACTACGGCCGGATGTGCCCGATTGAGACGCCGGAAGGCCCCAACATCGGCCTGATTGGTACGCTGGCCACTTACGCGCGCGTGAACCCCTATGGCTTCATCGAGGCGCCGTACCGTCGCGTGGTAGACGGCAAGGTGACCGACGACATCGATTACCTGACCGCCGACGAGGAGGAAAACTACATCATCGCCCAGGCCAACGAGCTGTTTGACCAGGAAAGCCGCCGTTTTGGCAGCTTTGGCGACAAGGGCAAGTTTACGCCTGCCAAGAAGGTGCTTTGCCGCGTGAAGGACGCCAAGGGCGTTTTTGGTGAGCCGGAAGAGGTTGACCCCAAGCGCGTGCAGTACATGGACGTCTCGCCGCAGCAGATGGTCAGCGTAGCCACGGCCCTGATTCCCTTTTTGGAGCATGACGACGCCAACCGCGCCCTGATGGGCTCCAACATGCAGCGTCAGGCGGTGCCGCTGTTGCGTCCCGTGGCACCTTTGGTGGGTACCGGCATGGAGCATCGCTGCGCCCTTGACTCCGGCGAGATCGTCTTAGCCGAGCGACCCGGTGTGGTGGAGTACGTGCAGACCGATAAGGTCATCGTGCGCAGCCGCGACGGCAGCCTGGACGAATACGCCCTGCCCAAGTTTCAGCGCTCCAACCAAAGCGGCTGCTTAAACCACAGGCCCCTGGTCAGCGTTGGCCAACAGGTGGAGGCCGGGGATGCCCTGGCCGACGGGCCGGCAACCAGCCTTGGCGAGCTTTCGCTGGGTCAGAACCTGCTGGTGGCCTATATGCCCTGGGAAGGCTTTAACTACGAGGACGCCATCATCTTGTCGGAGCGGATCGTCTCCGATGACCTGTTGACCTCCATTCATATCTCCGAATACGAGGTGGATGCCCGCGACACCAAGCTGGGGCCCGAGGAGATCACTCGCGAGATCCCCAATCTCTCCGACGACATGATCGGCAACCTCGACGCCGACGGCATCATTCGCGTTGGTGCCGAGGTCTTTCCCGGAGACGTGCTGGTGGGCAAGGTGACTCCCAAAGGCGAGACCGAGCTGACCGCCGAGGAGCGGCTGCTGCGGGCGATCTTTGGTGAGAAGGCCCGCGAGGTGCGCGACACCTCGCTGAAGGTGCCGCATGGCGCCGGCGGCAGGATCATCGGCATCTCACGCTTCTCGCGCGACGCCGGCGACGAGCTTTCGCCGGGAGTCAACGAGCTGGTGCGGGTATATGTGGCTCAGAAGCGCAAGATTCAGCAGGGCGATAAACTGGCGGGCCGCCACGGCAACAAGGGCGTCATCAGCCGCATTCTGCCGGTGGAGGACATGCCCTACATGGCCGACGGCACGCCTATCGACATCATCTTACACCCGCTGGGCGTGCCCTCGCGGATGAACGTCGGCCAGCTGCTGGAGACCCACCTGGGTTGGGCGGCGCAGATTGGTTGGAGCGACGAGGAAGCGCCTGAGAAATCCGTGCAGGGCCCCTCATACGTAGCCACGCCGGTCTTTGACGGCGCCACCGAGGAGGAGATCTCTGAGGCTATTGGCAAGGCCAACGCCAATCTGCGCCAGCGCGTGCACGAGCAGATGGGCAAGCTGGCCCGTGACGAGTTCATCCCTCAGCTTTCGCCCACAGGCAAGGCCGAGCTTTACGACGGACGCACCGGCGAGAAGTTTCGCGAGCCAATTACCGTCGGGCTGAACTACATCCTCAAACTCTCGCACCTGGTGGACGACAAGATTCACGCCCGCTCCACGGGTCCCTACTCGCTGATCACCCAGCAGCCCCTGGGCGGCAAGGCACAGTTTGGCGGCCAACGCTTTGGTGAGATGGAGGTCTGGGCCCTTTATGCCTACGGTGCCTCGCACGTCCTGCAGGAGATTTTGACCATCAAATCCGACGATACCTCGGGCCGCGTGAAGTCCTACGAGCAGATCGTCAAGGGCGAAAACATCCCTGCCGCCGAGGTGCCGGAGTCGTTTAAGGTGCTGGTCAAGGAGATGAAATCGCTGTGCCTCGATGTCGATCTGATCGGCGAGGAGAAGGGCGAGCCTTTGGAGGAGGTGCTCAGCGAGGAGGCTCCGACCCTGGAATCCTTCATCGCCGAGGAGCGCTTCCGCGAGGAGGACAGCGACGAGGACATCCTCGGCTCGATCGTTGATGAGCTGGGGGCGCTGGATCTGGAAGACAGTCGCTCCTCCGACATTCCCAGCCTGCTGGACAGCGGCCTTTTAGGCAGCGAGGGCGACGATTTTATTGCGGCGATGGGCGTTGAGGATCTGCTCGGTGCTGTTGATGCCGCTACGGCCGCCGCCGCCGCCGCTGCGGGTGGCGACGCCGCTGCGGGCGACGCCGGCGCCGCGAACGCGAGTTCCGCCACACAAGCCGACACCGAGGGAAAGGAGTAGGCCATGACCGAGTTTGATGTCAGTAATTTTGAAGCCCTGCGTATCGGCCTGGCCAGCCCCGAGCGCATTCGCTCCTGGAGTCGCGGCGAGGTGAAAAAGCCCGAAACCATCAATTACCGCACGCTGAAGCCTGAAAAAGACGGGTTGTTCTGCGAGAAGATATTCGGCCCGACCAAGGACTGGGAATGCAACTGCGGCAAGTATAAGCGCATCCGCTTTAAGGGCATCGTCTGCGAGCGCTGCGGCGTGGAGGTAACGCGCGCCAAGGTGCGCCGCGAGCGGATGGGCCACATCGAGCTGGCCACGCCGGTCAGCCACATCTGGTACTTTAAGGGCTCGCCCTCGCGCCTCGGCTATCTTTTGGATATCGCGCCCAAGGATCTGGAGAAGGTACTCTATTTTGCCTCCTCGATGATCACCTGGGTTGACGAAGAAGCCCGCGAAGCCGACGCCCACGACCTGAAAGACGAGCTGGAGGCCGACCTCGAGGAGCTGGACGCCGAGTTGGAGCGGGCCTGCGAAGCCGTCGCACGCCTGTCCACCGACTCTGCGAGCAGCAACGAATACGCCGAGGACGAGCGGCTGACCCCCGAGGAAGCCGCCGAGGAGATAGCTGAGCTGCGCGAGGAGTTTGCCGAGCGCAAGGAGTTGCGCAGCGAGGCCTTTGATGCCTTTATGAAGTTGGCCGCCAAGCAGTTGATCTCTGACGAGGCGCTGTACCGGGAGATCCGCTTGAACTACAGCCAGCTGTTCCGCGGCGGCATGGGAGCCGAGGCCGTGCGCGATCTTCTCCAGAACATGGACCTGGAGGCTACCGCCACCGAGCTGCGTGAGGTAATCCGCGACGGCAAGGGCCAGCGCCGGGCCAAGGCGATCAAGCGCCTGAAGGTCGTCGATGCCTTTTTAAAGAGCAACAACAAGCCCGAGAACATGATTTTGGACGTGATCCCGGTGATCCCGCCCGACCTGCGCCCGATGGTGCAGCTGGACGGCGGCCGCTTTGCCACCTCCGACTTAAACGACCTCTACCGCCGGGTGATCAACCGCAACAACCGCCTGAAGCGCCTGCTCGACCTCGGTGCGCCGGAGATCATCGTCAACAACGAGAAGCGGATGCTTCAGGAGGCCGTGGACTCGCTGTTTGACAACGGCCGGCGCGGTCGTCCGGTAACCGGCCCGGGCAACCGGCCGCTGAAGTCGATATCCGACATGCTGAAGGGCAAGCAGGGGCGTTTTCGCCAGAACCTGCTGGGCAAGCGCGTGGATTACTCCGGCCGCTCGGTAATCGTCGTGGGCCCGCAGCTGAAGATCCACCAGTGCGGCCTGCCCAAGCAGATGGCGCTGGAGCTGTTTAAGCCCTTTGTGGTCAAGCGCCTGGTGGAGCTGGAGCATTCGCCCAACGTCAAGGCCGCCAAGAAGGTCGTCGACCGCGCTGTCTCGACCACCGTCTGGGATGTTTTGGAGGAGGTCATCGCCGAGCACCCAGTGCTGCTAAACCGCGCCCCGACCCTGCACCGACTGGGCATTCAGGCCTTTGAGCCGGTGCTCGTGGAGGGCAAGGCGATCCGCCTGCACCCGCTGGTTTGCACGGCCTTTAACGCCGACTTTGACGGCGACCAGATGGCGGTGCACGTGCCGCTGAGCTCGGAGGCCCAGGCCGAGGCCCGGGTGCTGATGCTTTCGGCCAACAACATCAAGTCGCCAGCCCACGGGCGCCCCTTGGCCGTGCCGACCCAGGACATGGTTATCGGGCTGTACTATCTAACCGCCGCGCGCGAGGGATTTCCCGGCGAAGGCCGGGCCTTCATGAGCTTTGGCGACGCGCTGAATGCCTACGACGCCGAGCGCGACTTCAACCTTCGCCCGGACGTCGATCTGCAGGCGTTGATCAGGGTGCGGCTGAAGTACAACACCCGGATAGAGACCCGTTACGGCGTTTTTGAAGAGCGCAAGGCTGGCGAGCGCATCGAGACGACCATCGGCCGCATCACCTTTAACGCGGTGCTGCCCGACAACCACCCTTACGTCAACTTTGAGATGAATAAAACCGAGATCGCGCGGCTGGTCGAGGACTGCTCAAATCGCTATCCGGTTTCGCAGATGGCGGAGATCCTCGACGGCCTGAAGGCTATCGGCTTTCACTACGCCACGCGCGCCGGCGTTACGGTAAGCGTTTATGACGCCACGGTGCCGCCCAACAAGCAGGATATTCTTGCCGAGGCCGACAAGGTTGTCGCCGGCATCGAGGCCGATTACGAGATGGGCCTGATGACCGACGACGAGCGCCACCGCAAGGTGATGGATATCTGGAACGCCGCCAACGACGAGGTTGGCGACGCGATGGCGGAGAACTTTGATAAGTTCAACCCGATATACATGATGGCCTTCTCCGGTGCCCGTGGTAACATCAAGCAGATTCGCCAGCTGGCCGGCATGCGCGGGCTGATGTCCGACCCGAAGGGCGAGATCATCGACCGCCCGATTAAGGCGAACTTTCGCGAGGGCCTTTCGGTCTTGGAGTACTTCATCTCTACCCATGGCGCCCGCAAGGGTCTGGCCGATACCGCCCTGCGTACCGCCGACTCGGGATATCTTACTCGTAGGCTGGTAGATGTGGCCCAAGACGTGATCATCCGCGAGGTTGACTGCGGCACTGACGACGGCATCGTCTACTCGCTGTTTGACGAGAAGGGCAATCCCGACCGCAATCTGATCGGCCGCTGTGTGCTGGAGACGGTGAGTGACCCGGCCACGGGGGAGATTATCCTCGATGTAGATGATTACATTGCCTCGATGGAGGTGCTGCGCGATCTTATCGAAAGCGATATCAAGCAGGTCAAGGTTCGTACGATCATGACCTGCCATGCCCATCGCGGCGTCTGTCAGAAATGCTACGGCTGGGATCTGGCCTCTTCGCGCCCCGTGAACATCGGTACGGCGGTAGGTATCATCGCCGCCCAGTCCATCGGCGAGCCGGGCACCCAGCTGACGATGCGCACCTTTCATACCGGCGGCGTTGCCGGTGAGGACATCACCCATGGTCTGCCACGCGTTACCGAGCTCTTTGAGGCCCGGCGCCCCAAGGGCCAGGCGGTGCTTGCCGACATTGCGGGAACCCTGCAGATCGTTGACGAGAAGGCGTCACGTACGCTGACCATCCACGACCAGGAAGGCAACCTGCGCGAATATCAGGTCTCGGCGCGCTCGCAGCTGATGCCCGGTGCTACCAACGGCGCCCAGGTGGAGGTTGGCCAGCAGCTGACTAAGGGCTCGATAAACCCCCACGACCTGCTGCGCCTGACCGACTCCAACACCACTTTGCGCTACATCGTCTCGCAGGTCCAAGACGTCTACCGCAGCCAGGGCGTGGATATCAACGACAAGCACATCGAGGTCATTGCCCGCCAGATGCTGCGCAAGGTGGCCGTACTCGACCCCGGCACGTCACACTTCCTGCCCGGCAAGCAGGTGGACGCCTATGAGTTTGAGCAGGCCTCGGAGCTGATAGCTTTGGAGGGCGGCGAGCCTCCGGTTGGCCAGCCGCTGTTGCTGGGCATCACCAAAGCCTCGCTGGCGACAGACTCCTTCCTTTCGGCGGCATCCTTTCAGGAGACCACCAAGGTGCTCACTGACGCGGCCATCGAGGGCAAGACCGACGATTTGCACGGTCTTAAGGAAAACGTAATCATCGGTAAGCCGATTCCCGCCGGCACCGGGCTGAAGCTCTACCGCGATGTTGAGCTGACCTATAAGGGCGAGCCGCTGGCGGACAGCCATCACAAAAACGATGTGCTGCCAGACTGGGCGCCCACCGAGCTGCGCGAGCTGGAGAACCTGCTGCCCAAGCCCCAGGACTGGGCCTTTGACACCGATGATTACCACAACCTGCCCATTGAGTTAGCGAGCTATTTAGGTAGCATAGGTTACGGATCCCAGTCTTTGCCGATTCCGCTGGAGGTGGCCAAGCTCTATCTCTTTGATGACCTGGGCGTCTCCCAGCGCTGGGCCAATAAGTTCTCGGAGGCCAGCATCGAGATGGTTGGTGACCTTATCGGCAAGACCGAGGAGGATCTGCTGCGCATCGAGGGCATTGGCGTTAAGGCCATCGAGGAGCTGAAGGCCGGTTTGGAGGAGCGCGATCTGCTCTACATACTTGAGGAGCAACCCGAAGACGACGAGACCGACCCCTCGCAGCTGCTGAAGATGTTCTTCTCGCCCGACGACCCCGATCTCTTTTTAGGCGGCGAGGTGCCGCTGACTTACAGCGCTGATCCCACCGACGATGCTTCGCACGCGGCGTTGGGGCTGCATCTGGGCACCAATGACCCCAGTGAGCTGGATGAACTGCTCGGCTCGATTGACGAGTTGGGTATGCACGAGGTGGATATCTCGGATGACGCGGCGATGCTGGATGATGACGAGGGAGTCGATTTGTAAGAAGATAGGCGAGCGACCACGGCGCTTTGCCGTGTCCCTGCAGACACACGCCTGCCGCATCTGCGGCGGGCGTGTGTCACAAAGGGGATAGCACAAAGGGGGACACAAGGGGGACGGGACGGGGACACAAAGGGGACGGGACGGGACGGGACGGGGGGACGGGGACACAAAGGGGACGGGGACACAAAGGGG
>JAISMZ010000297.1 GCA_031276475.1 Coriobacteriales bacterium | reverse complement strand
CCTGGCGTCACCGTTCCGGTTGCAGGTCAGGTGCCGGTAGAAGAAATTGACGGCGAGCAGTACCTGGGCACGGTGGTGTGGAGCCAGCCAATGCGCCCAGACGGTAGCTTTGCGCCGGGAGTTGCCTACAGTGCCACCATCACCCTTACTGCCAAGGCCGGCTATACCTTTACAGGCACAGGGACAGACTCCTTTACGGTGGCCGGCGCTACGGCAGGCAGTGTGCATAATCCCGCAGGCACCACCGACACCCTCGCCGTCACGGCGGCCTTTCCCGCCACGGCCGCTACCGTCACCCAGCTTGCCATCCCCGGCCTGACAGCACCAGCAACCGGCGAGGCGCCAGCCGTTTCTTTGCCTGAGACCGACGAGTACACCGCCACCGTCTCCTGGTCACCCGAAGTCGGCGAGGCAGGCTTTGCACCAGGCACACCCTACAGCGCCACCTTGGAGCTTTTGCCCAAGGCAGGCTATACCTTCATAGGCGTAGCACAAAACAGCTTCACCCTCCCCGGCGCCTTTGCAACCAGCGTGTCCAACGACGCAGACTCAGGCACCGTAACGGCAGACTTTGCCCCCACGGCCCTTTTGCCCGTAACCCTTGCCGACATCTTTGGCATCACGCCTCCGCTAACCGCTGCCACACCACCAGATACCATCACGCCTTCTGCCCAATACAGCGGCTCCATAAGCTGGTCACCTGCGATCTTGCCCGAAGGCGGCTTTGCACCGGCTACCTCCTACAGCGCCATCATCACGCTGGTACCTGAGCCGGGCTATACCTTTTTTGGGGTGCCTGAAAACTTCTTTAAGGTAGCCGGCGCCCTCGGTGTCTTTAATATCGCCGACTCCGGCACGGTGATGGCGCTTTTTGCCGCCACAGAGCCTCTGCCTGCCGATAAAAGCCAGCTGCAAGAGGCGCTCACGGGCGCCGAGGCACTTTCGCGCGGCTATGCAACTGAGGCAAGCTGGCAGGCGCTGCAAACGCTTATCACGCTTGCCCGAGGAGTGCTTGCCAATCCGGCGGCAACCCAAGATGATGTGGACAGCGCCACCGCTGCTTTAAAGGCAGCCCTGGCGGCTTTGCGCTATGACTATCCGGTCTTAAACCCTTTTTCTGTCTGGGCAGGCAGCGGCAGCGACAGCGTGCGCATCGATGCTGAGGCAACACGCTTTGTGCGTCTGCGGCTCGGGTTGCAAGGAGATGAGGTATCAGCTGAAAACTACACGGTTAAATCAGGCTCTACGATACTTACACTGCACGAGGAGTATCTAAAGACCTTTGCACCGGGAAGCTATGACTTTTATGCCGAGTTCTCAGACGGCTCTGCCGGCCCGCTGAGCATCACCGTGCTTGACTCAGGCGCAGGCGCAGGCTCTTCTTCTGGCTCGACACCCGCGACAGGGGATCGTCTCGGGATGTCGTTTGCGTTTGCTGCCGTGTTGTTGGTCTCGGGCACAGCGCTGCTTGTGGCAAGAAGGCTGGTTGCCAGAAAAGAGACGAGCCGCCGGGCTGCGCACAGGCGCTGAGGTGAGGTGAGCTGCGGGGCGCAGGTGGCCGCAGTACGCCCGCGGGCGCAGGCACTCCGCAGGTGGCGTGAAGTGACGCTCGCGACAACACCGCAGCGCTGGCCAATGGCGTATACTGGTCATTTGCAATTCCCAATAACCCGAGCCAGACACAGGAGCGATGATGCCCAAAACCTACAAGCACGCCTTGTTGATGTTCTCCAAACCACCTATCCCTGGGTTGGTAAAGACGCGGCTGACCAGCGAAAAGGGTGGAATATTTACCGAGGAGGAGGCCGCCGAGCTGTTCCACCGCTCGCTTTTTGATGTCATGGAGCTGTGCATCCGCGCGGTCGATCAGCTGGAGGCCGAAGACGCCGAACGGGCGGCGCAAGATCCGCAGGTGCCGCGCCACGAGTATGGCTTCTTTATATCTACCACGCCCGAGGAGAATGTCCTGCGGATGCGCGAGTTTTTTGAAGCGGCCGGCGCGTGGCCGCGCGAGTTCACCTACCTGACCGATGCCGGCGCCAACTTTGACGAGCACTTTGACGACGCCTTTCAGCAGGTATTTGCCGCCGGTTACGACTCGGTGCTGAGCGTTGGCGGCGACATCCCGCTACTGCCGCTGTCGCACATCACAACGGCGTTTCGCTGGCTGCAACACTTCTTGGAGAACAGCGACAGGGGCGGGCTGATCCAGGCCCCCTGCCAGGAATGCGGAGTCAGCCTGATCGGCTGGACGCGCAACACGCCAATCGACCACCAGGGAGTTTATTACAACATGACCGGCCGGCCAGCACTGGACGCTTATGTAGAAAAAGCTGCGGAGAATGACGTGCCGTTAGCCTCGCTTGCGCCCGTCGCCGACATCGACGACGTCCAGGACCTGGCCCATGCCGTCTCGTTGGCCCGCTCCGTGGCCTATGGTGCGCAGTTTCAGCCCGACCTCTATGTGCCCGAACGCTTCTTGGCCTATGTGGACTGGCGGGGCATTCATGTGGGCACTCCGCCCAACGAGGACCGCGATTCGCGCGAGGGAATTGATACGTGAGCGACGTCTTACATAAAACGCGCGCGCTTTGCCCGGAATGTCTGCGCGTCCTTTCGGCTGAGATAAACGCTGATGATCAGGGTAGGGTCTGGATGACGCGCGTCTGCCCCGAGCACGGCGAGGTTGCTACTCGCATCTGGCCAGAGGTCAAGCACTACCAGTGGATGAGTTCCCTGGCCTTTCCCAAGCTGCTGCCAGCCAGTGATGCCGTGCGTCCGAGTGCTGTGGCCTGTCCTCGTGGCTGCGGCATCTGCCAGCGCCATCAACGCAAGCCGACGTTGGTGGAGATAGAGGTTACGCAGCGCTGCAATTTGCACTGCCCCGTCTGCTTCATGAGCGCCGAGGCTGACTCCAGCGACGTGCCCCTGGAGCATCTGACCGATTTCTTTGCGACGATAGCTCACAGCGCCGGTACAAATACCGGCGTGCAGCTGACCGGTGGCGAACCGACGGTGCGCAGCGACCTGGCCGAGGTGGTGCGAATCGGGCGCGACCAGGGTTTTTGGGGCGTGGAGGTTAATACCAACGGCGTGGTTATCGCCCGCGATCTTAACTATCTGCGAAGGCTGGTGGACGCCGGTTGTACGGGTATCTACCTGCAGTTTGACGGCTTGACCAGCGATGTTTACCAGCAGATACGCGGTGCGGATCTACTGGCTACAAAACTGCGGGCGGTGCAGAACTGCCGCAGCGCAGGCGTGCAGGTGGTGCTGGCAATGACCATCGTCTCAGGCATCAACGAGAGCCAAATTGGTGATGTAATAGCTTATGCATTAGATAATAGCGATGTGGTGGCTGGTGTCGCCCTGCAGCCAGCTTTTACCTCGGGCCGCTTTGATGCTCGGAGGGTCGAGCCACTGACGATGGGCGACGTCATAGTGATGCTGGAAGAGCAGACCGCGGGAATGATTCGCGTAGAGGACATTTGGCCGCTGGGTTGCTCGCATCCGCTTTGTGACACGGGCACCTTCCTGGTACCTGTGGAGGAGGATGTCGCCCCCAAAGCCGCTGCTCGCCCGGCGTCCGCCGCGGTTGCTGATGCCCCCAAAGCTGCCGTCACGTCCTCCCAAACTCGCCCGTCGCCCGCCGTTGCCCCCGCGGCCTTCTCCAACTTCATCCCGGCCACCCGCGACCTGACGCGCGAAGAGTATCTCAGCCTCTACAACCCCGATTCGCCGCAGGGCTCGGTTTTTCTTGACATCCTGGCCCGGCGCGGTACTGCCACCGCGCGCGGCGTCTCACTGATCATCATGAACTACATGGACGCCTGGACGATGGATCTGGAGCGGATGGAGGAATGCTCGATGTTCGTCACCATGCCCGACGGCGCGGTGATCCCGTTTTGCTCCTACCAGCTTACCGACTGTCGCGGCCAGCGCATCTTCCCACCCTGGAATATTCCTGGATCAGAGAAAGGGGTTGCCTGGAACAACCTACCGCCGGGTCCGACCGCTGTCACAGCGGCCGCTACCGCAGCTGCCACAGCACCCGCCGA
>JAISMZ010000282.1 GCA_031276475.1 Coriobacteriales bacterium | reverse complement strand
TTTTGGTGCCTGCGCCCTTACGGTCGCACCACACTGAGAGCATTTGCTGGCGCCGATGAACAGATCGGCGCCGCACTCCGGGCACGTTGGGGATTCATCTACCTCGATGGTTGGTGGTCTGAAACACATGATATCTCCTCCGCTATTATTCTGCTTTTGGATATAGTTGGATATCTTCAAGATCGGGGCACCGGCGCGCGTCCACTTTGGAGATCTCCTTATATGAATAACCGCACAGATCAAAGGCGACCGTATAATAACCGGGATCGAGCCTCCGGAGGCGGAATTCTCCATAGTTATCGCTGCGCGTCTTCCATGATTTGCCGGTTACCATATGAGTCGCCTTAACCTTGACGCCTTCCAGGCATCGGTCGCCCTTAGGATCGTATACCGCGCCTGCAATGAAGGGTTTGGGCAGGTTCACGTAGGCTACCTGCGGATTGGTGCCAAACTCGGGGTTCAGCCGCTCCAGCGGAGCATACATATTATCCCAGGTCAACTCGTCAACATCCACATAACTGAGGGCGTCGGCCGGGCAGGCAGCCACGCAGCGAGGCCTGTCCCAACCCATGTCCAAAAGGTGCGCGCACATCGTGCATTTCTGCGGCATGTCAAGCTCGTCGTTGTAATAAATTACTCCGTACGGGCAGGCGTCTACCAGTTTCTTCAGGCCTTTTGCCTTGGCGGGATCGATGAGAACATAGCCCTCTTCTCGGCGATACATCGCCTCACCAGCCACCTTCATGCACGGTGCGTCAGCGCATTGCTGGCAGAGAACGGGCACCCGGTTCAGCTTCATCCGCGTGCCCTGGCCAACCTCCTGCTCGCGCACCTGAATCCAGAACTGATGACGTCCCTGGGGCAGCGCAATGGGCGACCAGTCGTTGTCGCAATGTTCATCTTTGCAGGCATTCTGGCAGTTGCAGCACTGCATGCAGCGGTCGGGATCAACCAGGATAGTCTTCATCTTTTACCCCTTCCAGTTCCAGGTTGAATACTTGCCGGCAAAGCCCTCCGGGTAGCGCGCCGCCAACTCGTCCAGATCAACCTTCTCGATGGCAACCAGGGTGGAGTTATAGGCGCCGCCAACATGGTGAACCGACATCGGGTCGGGATTGGTGATGGCATTGATGTCACCAGAGCGATCCAACATGCTGGGCGTTGCCTCCAGCGGATCATTCCAGGCACCATAGGTCAACCAGATCACTCCGGGAGTAACCCGATGGGTAACCTGCACTCCAGCCAGCACGCCGCCACGGTCATTGTAGGCGCGGATGATATCGCCATTCTCAACAGCATATTTTTTGGCATCCTCGGGATTCAGATAGGCCGGCTCATAGGGATAGCCATCAGGGCCGTAGACTTTGTAGTTCTCGCTGAGCCATTCGCAGTCGTCAAATTTGCCGTGAAAGCGAAACTTGGGATGTGCCTGCAGGTCTTGCAGAGGATACTTCTGCGCCAGCGGATCGTAGCGGCCTTCCCGCTCCTGGATATAGCGCGGCGTTACCGGAATCTCCGGATTGTCGGTACCGTAGAACTCCGCGATCAGGGTGGAATAGATTTCGATCTTCCCGGTTGGCGTATCCAGCGGATTGTTCTCGGGATCCTCGTAAAACTCCTTCATCTGACGGCCGGGCTGATAGTCGTCCAGGGCGGGCCAGACATAGTAACCTTTTTCCTTGAAGTCCTGATAGGAGAGCGGGATGTTAGTTCTTGCATACATCTTCTCCAGAAGGCTGTCCTCGGTATTGCCCTCCATGAACTGCTCCGCCAAACCCAGGCGCTCGGCTAACTCCTCAAAGATCGCCAGGTCGGAGCGGCTCTCGCCAATCGGTTCGATGATCTTGTGAGAGAAGACCGCGCTGCGCAGCCCCACATAAGCCGAGGGAACATATTGGCCCACGGAGCCCGGCTCGGTGAGATCCTGCCGCTCGAACAGCGTGGTAACCGGTAAGACGATGTCGGCATAACGGCAGTCGCGGTTAAAGACCACGTCGGTAACGATGAAGGTCTCGATCTTTTCACTCTTATAGGCAACGTGGTCGCGCAGCATCTTGCCGGGCTGGTTGGTAAGCGTGCCTCCCCGCTGCCAGAGCAGGCGCACTTCAGAGTGCCCCTTCATCGGATACTCGCAGGTCTCCAGATACATCTCGGCGTTAAAGTTGTCCTGATGACCGCCATGCCATTTCTGCGGTGGATTCTCGATGCAATCCCGAAACTTCTGAAAGGTGATGGTTTGTTTAACGGTATTTGGATAGTAATTCTCCAAAACTACATTCATGCCCCCGTCGGCATAGCCTGTGGGACCAAGCTGACGCACGCCGTCGTAGGGACCGGCCAAAAAGAGCCCGGGACTGAGCATCGGATAACCCGGCTTACCGCAACCCTGCATGGCACACAGTGTCCCAAACAGGCGGGCAAACTCATGGGCAAAGGTTCTTCGACAGGCGCCGCCGGTGAGCACCCACATGCTTGTGGGACGCGAGCCCCATTCGCGGGCGATGGCACGGATGACGCGGGCGGGAATGCCGCAGATGGGCTCAGCCCACTCGGGAGTCTTGACGATGCCGTCGTCGGCCTCGCCCATGATGTAAGCCCTAAACGAGCTGCCCGCTGGAGCCCCAACAGGCAGATGCTCCTCGTCAAAGCCGATGCAGTGGGTATCCAGATAATCCTGGTCGTAAAGCCCTTCGCTGATCCAGGTGTGAGCGATGGCTGCACCGCAGGCGTTGTCGGTACCGGGGATGATACGAATCCAGGAGTCGGCGGCCCACATGCCCGTCTCGTTATAAAGCGGGTCGATGACGATGATGTGCTTGCCGAGATCCTTCCAGTACTTCCAGATGCGCGCCTCGTCGATGCCGTTATAGGTATTGTGCATCAGCGGATCGGTGCCCCAGAGAATTATCGTCTCGGAGTGGTAGGTGATGTCTTGCAGGCTGTCGGTTGCCGGTGGCAGACCGTGGCCTTGCCAGTAGCCCCAGAGGAAGGGCGCGCCGCAGGCCCAGCCCTCCCAGGAATTTGGTGTGAACTCACGGTTGGTAGCACCGACCATGTGCCAGAAGCGAAAGAGGTCGCTAAAGACAAAGTGCAACGACCCCCACTCAGGATGAGCGCTCATCGAATAACAGAAGGCTGAAGGACCAAAGCTCTCACCAATACGCTGCATCTCGGCAACGATGATGCCATAGGCCTCGTCCCAGCTGATGCGCTCATAGCCGCTGATGCCGCGATTTTGAGGATTGCGTTCACCAGAGGGATCCCAATCCACGCGCTTCATGGGATATTTGACCCGGTTTTCGCTGTAGACGGTCGGCTTACCCGAAGCCAGACCCCACTGCAACAAGGGATGGATCAGCGGTGGCTTGTACTCCTTACCGTGCCTGTTCAAGCTCCATGACTTTACCTCTTCAGGCTCAAAGCGCATGGGTTCAATACGCACGATTCGGTCGTCTTTGGCATAGGCGAACATCGGTCCTGCGGTCGAGCAGGTGGCATAACGCCTGGTGCCGTCACTTGCGGGGTAATGAGGAATCTGGGGCATATCCGGTCTCCTTCCTGCTTTCTTTTCGTGCTTCTGTCGGTGCCGCGTCTATCGTCTTCTTTTTGAACTGGCTGTCCGTCTCCCTTAAAACGCCACACCGGGATGCCGCACCGCCAATCGAAGGAACCCATCATCCCCCATGACTGGCACAGTTGACTGCCCTCTGTGGATATTAAACCTGCCGCAGTCTGTCATACTCAGGTCAGTAATCGCCGCGACGACAGCAACGATCGACAGTTTTTTGATGATCGGCCGCAAAGAAAATTGCCTACTGCACCTGGTTTTCCAACGGGTTTTCAGGGAGACTTATTTGGGCTTTTTTGGCAAAAACCCGAGAAAAACATCAGAATACTACCTTGCGTACTACAAAGCTGAGCGATTCTGGCCGGCTGGATTCAGAAATTTCGCGTATGCTGATAGAGATACGTCAGGAGAGACTGCGCAAGAGACATGCCGGAGCTGACAACTGCCCAATCATAGAGCCTAACGAGGATGTGACATGCTGAACGCAGACACGTCAGAGTCTTCCAATACGGATGAGCAACGGGAGTCCGCGGTTCAGATATCGCGCTCGGAGTTGACCAACTTGCTGGCTGTTGTTGGCTTCGCCTGTTACTGGGCCTGCATGGCCGCACTTTTCTCGCAGCTTTTCTTCTCGGTTGTACCTTTCGCCCCTCCCGCCGCGCCGTCGCTTGATATGGGTCGGCCGGCCGTCTTGCACAGTGAGGCATTGAGCGCCGATCTTTTTACGCGGGCGGCAATCGTGGCAACGATGGCAGCTTTGATGTTAATATTGCATTTGTATTTAGCGCATTTTTCCAAACAGGTTCGCTTTGGGAGGGGGTCCATTATCCTCAGCGCACTTTGCGCTCTGCCGTTGCTTGCGGTTCTGGTCTATCGGCAATTTGTGGATCAGCCCGGCATCCCCCTGATGTTTGTCAGCGCAATCCCCTTTGGTGTCTCGGCCAGCATCGTATTTTTATCCTGGGGAACCATCTTGAGCTACATCGACCAGATACGCTCATTTAACCGCAATACCGCAAGCAGCCTCGGCTGGATCATTCTGACGGCGGCCCTCCTGCTCCTCGTCGTCTGGTTTGCTCCAGCTAAAATGCCGCTATTGGCCACCTTGCTGCTCTTCTTTGTCTCGTTGTCGCTGCTTGTCGTTTGTAGCCATCGCCTTCGCCGACCGCAGGAAAACCAGCCGCACCAGGACCAGAAGCGCATAAAGCTGTTTTCACGATCACGCTATTTTCCGCTGGCAATGGGCCTGTCCTTTGGCGGTCTCCTGGCCTATGCCAACATCGCTGTTTTACCGCTGCTTAATCTGCTGGTCTTTGCCGGCGGCCTGGCAGCAGGCGGCGCCGTTGCCATCATCAGCATCGCCATTCTCAAACGCGTCCCCCTGCTGCGAACGATAGAGCGCATCTGCCTGCCCCTGCTGGCCGCAACCGGCATCGCCCTGCTCTACCTGCCGCCGCCTCCCGTAGCGGATACGCTGCTGATCACCAGCCTGGTGCTTACCGTAGCCATAGCAGCGCTGACCATGTACTTCATACTGCACCTGAACATCCACCTGCTGCTGTCCTATAAACATCATCTGGAGCCCATCGACCATTTTTCGCAGGGCACGGTCGCTCCCCTCGAGGGCATCGCCATTGGGCTCGCCGTGCCCGCTCTGGCCACCTGGGCGGGGGTCTCTCCCGAAGAGTTTAAGTTGCCCGCAATTCTGGCGCTGCTCTTCGTTTTGATCCTCTTTCCCGCCATCGCCAACAACCGCTCCAATCAGGCGGTTGAGGCGCTCTCGCTTTCGGAAGCCCGCGGGCTTACGGTTTTGCCGGAGGCAGAAGACATCGAGGAGGCCCGACGCTGCGCCGCAAGCCAGCCCAAGGGCGCCTGGCGCAATCGCTGTCTCTATATCGTCAAAAAACACGGCCTCTCACCGCGCGAAGCTGAAGTGTTTTTACTGTTGGCCAAAGGACGCAACGCCGAACACATCCACAACGAGCTGTTCATCTCAATCTATACTGCCAAGACCCACGGCTATCGCATCTACCGCAAGCTGGGCGTGAATTCTCAGCAGGAACTGATTGACCTGGTTGACAGCGCCGAGGTTCCCGAGGGCTTTGCGAGCGCTGAGTCGGGGCGTGAGTCCCGCGGCGGGGCGTGAGTCCCGTGCCGGATAGGGGCGATTTGATGCCTTTTGCGCGCTGGGCGGCGTGGCGCGTCTTTTTACTACGCTCAGTAGTAGCTCTGAACCCAACAATACTATTCTCGGGTTCCTGACACCTGCGTTGATATGCCAGATGATGAGACCAGCCTCGGCCGTTTCAGGCGCGCGGGCGTGGCGTGGCGCGAGGCACGCAGACAGCAATCACGAAGAAGGGAGATGGCGCTATGACCAACGACTATCCAAACAAGTACCTCGACGAGGAAGGCGTCCTTTGGACAAAGGGGCGTTGCTTTTTCTGTCACGCACACTGCCAGCTTTATGGCGGTGTGAAAGACGGCAGGCTCTGCAAGCTGAAGGCCATTGAGCCCAGCGCTCAGTTCTGCGAACGCTTTGGCAAAGACGGCGAGAACTTCCTGCGCTTTCATTATCACCCCAAACGCATCAACCATGCCCTGAAGCGCGTTGGCGAGAAAGGCGAGGATCGCTGGCAGGAGATAAGCTATGACCAGGCTTTGGATGAGATCGCCGAAAAACTGGCGGCCATCCGCGAGAAATACGGCGCCGAAGCCCTGGTTGTCTCCGAAGGCACCTATCGCTCTGACCACCTCTGGGCGCGCAGTCGTTTTACCAACCTCTTTGGTAATCCCGGCAACATCATCGACCCGGGTACGGTCTGCTGGTGTTGGACCTATACCCTGAATATGTCGATGGTCGGCTGGCCGGTGGAATCCACCATGCCTCCCGGTGGCTCGATGGCCAACACCATTGTCGTCTGGGGCTGTCGTCCCTATGAGAAGGGAACCGCCCGCGGCAAGATCTGGGAGGAGATCACCGCTGCCACCGAGCGCAAAGAAAACCCCGCCAAGCTGATTGTCATCGACCCCTTTGCCAGCATCGAGGCGCTGCACTCCACGGTTTTCCTGCCGGTCCACCCGGGCAGCGACCTGATCGTCATGCTGGCCTGGATTAATCACATCATCAAAAACAAGCTCTACGACGAGGATTTTCTCAAATACTGGTCGAATGCCGTGTTCTTGCTGCGCGCGGACACCGGCAAGCTGTTGCGCTGCGATGAGGTCATCAGTGGCGGCAAATGGGACGATTTTGTAATCTGGGACAAGGCGACAGCAGGCGTTCAACAATGGAATTCAACGGAGAACCGTTACTATGCCAATGAGGCCGTAGACCCGGAGTTGTTTGGATATTTTGAGCTTACCCTGGCCTCGGGCGAGACGGTAAGCTGCAAGACCACGCTGCAGGCCATCGCCGAGCGGATGGAGCCCTATAGCATGCAGATGGCGGCAGAAATTACCGGTGTTGGTGCCAATCATATTCAGGAGGCCTGCGAAATATACGCCACCAACGGCCCCGCCTGGATAGCCTGGGGTGTTGGCGGCGGCGACCAGCACGGGCCCAACGCCACTGCCTCCGGCGTCGCCAAGACGATGCTGCGCATTCTCACCGGCAACATCGACAATCCCGGTGGCGAATACCTGGCCGACCCCGGCGTCATAGAACCCGACGGCACCAAGAAATTCCCGATGCGCGACGCCGAGTTGGAGCTTTCTGAGAAGGTCACCCCCGAGCAGCGCAAGAAGTTCTTAGGCAACGACCAGTTTAGAATGATGGCCTGGCCCGGATTTGAGATCATCGACCGGTGCTACCGAAATATGTGGGCGATTCCGCGACCGCAGCTGCATCACATCCTGGTGACGCCAACACTGGCCTGGGACGCCATTCTCAACGAAAAACCCTATCCGGTTAAGGCGATCATTGCCTGGGGCTCCAATCCTTTGGCCTGGGCGCCCAACACCAAACACGTCTACCAGGCGCTGAAGAAGCTGGAGCTGCTGGTGGTCTCTGAGTATTGGAAGACCCCCACCGCCGCGCTGGCCGACTATATCCTGCCCGCCGCCGACTCGCTGGAGCGCCCGATTGCCACCACCAATGAGGACGCCTTCGATCTCTTCCTCTGTGGTGATCGCATCAGTGAGCCTTACGCCGACCGACGCAGCGACTACGATATGTTCCGCGGGCTGGGCATCCGTCTGGGACAGGAGGAGGAATGGCCCTGGGAGCGCTATGAGGAAGCTATCGCACATCGCTTTGAGCGCGCCGGCTGGTCGTATCAAAAAGTTATGGATCAGGGCGTCTGGTCTCCCGGCCCGCTGGAGTTTTACAAACATGGCAAGACCTTGCCCAACGGGCAGATAAAGGGATTTGCCACCCCCTCGCGCAAGGCCGAGATTTATTCCAGCACGCTTGAGCAGATAGAATACGACCCCATTCCTGAATGGAACTTTCTGCCCGAAACGCCGGAGGCAAACCCACAGCTGGCCGAGCGCTATCCGTTCCGTCTGACCATCGGCGGACGTTGGAACCCGATGTTTCACTCCGAGTGGCGCGTGCCCGGCTGCGGCACCCGCTCAATGTGGCCCGACCCGATTGTTCAGATTCAGATAACCGACGCCCGCGACCTGGGCATCCGCGACGGCGACTGGGTCTGGATCGAGACCCCTCGGGGCCGCATTCGCCAAAAAGCCAAACTGGAGTGGGGCCTTAAGCAGGGCACCGTCATCGCCCAGCCCAGTTGGTGGTACCCAGAATTGCCCGCCGAGGAGCCCTGGAGTCAGGGGATCTTTGACTGTGGCGGCAACGTATTGACCGACGACTCAATAGAGTCGCTGGACGACAAGGGCGGCATGTGGATCGCCCGCGGACTGCTCTGCAAAATATATCCCTGCATCGACCCGAGAGACCGCTATGATGCCCATGTTCCTGTTGAGGCGTACCTCAATGGTGAGAAGGAATACTTTCAGCAGGAGTTTGAGAATCTGGCCTTTGCCGGGATTGAACGGCTGTAGTCTCCCGATTTGCGCCGCCTTCTGGCCGCTGTGGCTGACAAGGCATGTTCAACGCGACCGACGTGGCTGACGCGTCGGTCGCGTTTGGTGCGTTTGCCGCGTGCCGCAGTGGCTGTCACACTTACCTCCTGGGTCTGCTACACTTCTTCAGTGCAGCATCTTGCTGTCCCAAAGACAAAACCGCAGACAGACAAGGAATCAACCGGACCGGTGAACAAGACCGCCGAACACGCGAATATGACGACATCGCGTCCCTCTCAACAGGCCTCCGCCCGTTATGTCTGGCTGTCATCATTGCGTGCCTTTGGCGTCGTTTTGGTGCTCGTCTACCACTTCTTCCCGGCGCTTCTGCCAGCGGGCTTCATCGGCGTGGACGTCTTCTTTGTCTTCTCCGGGTTTTTGATAACATCTCTTCTCATTCGAGAATATAGCGTTACGGGACGTATTGCACTCGGAGCTTTTTACCTGCGCCGTCTGAAGCGGTTGCTGCCGGCCATTTTGGCGATGCTGGCCGTAACGTTGCCTCTGGCGTTGCTCGTCTCACCGGATTTTCGCGTTGGTATAGCCCAGCAGACGGCGGCGGTACTTGGCTGGGTGACCAATTACTACGAGATCATCAACGGCCAGTCCTACGCCAATCAACTGCTGCCGCACCTCTTTGTACACACCTGGACGCTTTCCATCGAAATGCAGTATTACCTCCTCTGGGGGCTGCTGCTGGCTCTGCTCGTTGGTCGCCTTTCGCGCACCGCGCCGGACGGCCGCATCTCCACACAGCCGGCGCGACGGACCTTAAGCATTGTTGCCGCCGCCGCAGCAGCGGTCTCGTTTGCCCTGATGCAGGTCTTTCTGATCGGCGCAGACGACCCCTCGCATGCCTACTTTGACACTCTCTCGCATCTCTTTCCGCTGCTCATCGGTTCATTTGTCGGCTTGCAGGCAGGCTTTCCCCGCACGCGCCTGATAGCCGCAGTAGAGCGCCTGCCGTTTGCGCTGGCACTGCTGGCGGCGGCGCTGTGTCTGGCCGGCATCGTGGCCATGGCGCTGTTGCTCAGCTTTGAGAACCGCCTGGTCTACCATGCGGCAATTCTGCTGACGGCGCTGCTGACGGCGACGGTTCTGATCCTCGGCCGTGCCCATCAGGCCCGTCTCTACCGGATCCGGGAAAGCCGCATCGTCAACTACCTCTCCGACCGCTCCTACAGCCTCTATCTCTTTCACTGGCCGCTGTTCATCATCGCCAGCAATCTTGGCACCCCAGGCTCGCCGCTGCTGCTCCCCGGCTTTCAGATCCTCGACACCTGGGTCTTTCCGCCGCTGGCGCTGGTGGCGACCTTCGTTTTGGCGCACCTCTCGTTCCGCTTTGTAGAGACGCCGTTCACCAGCGCCGGAAAAGCGGCGCGCGCGGCGGCAGCGGCGGCGCGTAAAGAGGCGGCGGCGGCACGTGAGGCGGCGGCACGCAACGAGGCGGCGGCACGCAACGAGGCGGCTCAAGCTGTGGAGGAGGACGCGGCACCCGCACTCGCAACCGACGGCACAACGCCAGC
>JAISMZ010000280.1 GCA_031276475.1 Coriobacteriales bacterium | reverse complement strand
TCAAACGCAAAAAGCCAACCAGCGGCAGCATCAGATGGAGCCGCTGGCAAAGCCGTGCCACAAACAGCCTGGCATTCCTGCCGCGATGCCTGAGTACCGCCGAAAGCGAACCGAGCTGGCTGGTAGTAGAGCGGGGAAAGTCTCTTTTCAGCATGGCGCGCACCTGCCTGAGCGCCTGGGACAGAGATAGGCTCGGAGTGGTTATCAGGCGCAGCGGTAAGGAAAGTCCCAGGTGGATAAAGGCGCTGAGGTCACAGATGTCGAGGATGTCGTGGTTTTGCGGCGTGGCGGCCGACGTGGCGACGATAAGCTCCCGAACCTGACACAGACTTGCCCGCAGATCCTCCAAATCCGCCATCGTCGCCCCTGACATCAGCGAGCCAGCCGTAACTCGATAGCGGTAGAGCGCCTGGTTGACAAAGACGACCTTTTGCACACCACGATAGAGCAGCAGCTGAAGCACCATGTCCTCAGCGACGCGGGGAAGCGCAAGGCCCCGTGCCGCGTCGTCCAGCAATTCAGCCTTGTAGAGTTTGTTCCAAAGCGCAGTATTAACGGCCAACAAAACGCCAGGGTCATCCGCAATCAGATAAGGTTCCGCGGCAAACCCAAGCATCTCCGCACGCGCCGCCTGCCCGCTTTTGGCATCAAAGCGACAAAAGCCGCAGGCGACCATATCGGCGTCGGTCTCAGACAGGCGCTTGAGCATGGTGGCATAAAGAGTTGCGTCCGGCTCGTCGCCGCTGTCGCAAAAGCCAATATAGTCTCCCCGGGCTCTGGCGAGCCCTTCCTGACGAGCCTTGCCGGCGCCCTGGTTTGCCGTGTGAATGACCATGATGTTGGTATGGCGGGCCGCATACGTGTCAAGCATCTGCCCGCTGGCGTCGGTGGAGCCGTCATCAACCGCGACGATCTCCAAGCTCACCTCAACCTGCGACAGCAAAGCCTGTAGGGTGATGTCCAGACAGTCTACGGCATTGTAGACCGGGAGGATGACGCTTATCAGGGGAGCTTGCTTGTTCATCGGCTGCCTTAGCACAGGGTATTGGGACAATGGTCAGGTGACTGAGATAAAGGTGAAAAACAGATCTAGGCCGCTCAAACAGGAGAACAGATAGAGACTCACGCGGCCCAAATCTCTGGTCGGTTGGATAAAGCCGGACACGGCAATAACCAAAAGTGGGAGTAGGGGGATGAAGTAGCGACCTTGGACGCCGGTAAGTAACGGCGCGCCTACATTGGTCCAGTTTATTGACGCCAACAAGACGAGCAGATAGACAACCACGGAAAGCCCCAGCATGATCAGGCGTGCGCTTTTGCGCATCTTAAACAAAGCGGGCTGGTCGGCGTCCCTGGTTTTGCCGTTAAAACTACTGCTCAGTATCAGCAGGGCAAAGATCAGATAATGGGTCCAGGTTGGCAATCGGCTGCTGAACGTAAAGCCGGAAGGGGTATCAATAATAAGATTAATATATTGAAATATACTGTGGCCAAGAAGCCTGAGGGCGACCATGGGATGCTCAAAGAAAGTTTTAAACGTATAGGCGTCGGGGTAATAGCTGTCAATGCTCTGATCCGCAGTCGCCCGAGTCGCCTCCAGGGCAGCTTGATTCAGGGTCAGCAAGCCAATTGCCGCAAAGCCGAGCAACGATATGCCCATGCACCAATACAACCTGAAATGAGCTCGCGGCCATTTCTCCTTAGGAATAATTAGAGGCAGAAATAGAAGCGGAACGTAGACATATTTAAGCGGCGCCAAAAGTGTGCCCAGCAGTGCCAGCAAGACGATATCCCGCGCACGAACGTTCTCTGCGTCATAAGCCAGACGCAGCACAGAGGCGATAAGCAGAAAACTGAGAACGTTAATCATATTGTCGTAAGAATAAGTGCCTGCGGAGGCCAGAATAAAGGGGATCAGTCCGAGCAGAGCAAAGAGCGTCTTGAATCGCTTAGGCGAGATTCTGATAGCCAGGTAGACCATCAGGATATAAAACGCCAGCGAGAACAGCTTGCCCAGATAGAGTGTAGCGACCTTGCCCAGATGCAGCAGGTGGGCGATCGTCACGCCCACGGTCGCGGGAAGATACTGATAGAATACCCCAACATCATCAACAGCAAGAGTAGTGGTTTTGCCCGGCTCGCGCTCGGGCGCAAAAAAGTCCCTCGCCAAAAGCTGGTAATCGCCAACGTTGGTGGCATGGTAGGAAAAAGCACCGGAGCTGAGGTTGTTGTCATTAGCATCTTCAGCTCGCCCAACCCAGGTGAGTTGGCCTTCCTCGTTCATGCCGTGTTCGGCGCCCAGAGCGACATCCGAATAATAGATGGCCAGATAGATATGGTCGTTCTCATCAAACCAGGTGTAGGGAGCTCTCACCAACATCAGCATCAGCCCGAATACCGTTGCCGCCAAAAGGAAAACAGACTCCGTCCGTATGCGTTTGACAAAGATCAGATACCAAAGCCCGGGAACGGCAACGGTGAGGGGGACAAAGACCGCAAGATACAACCCGGTGAGGGAGGTTCCGCTGGTAAGATTATGACTTTGCAGGGTACGAAAGACCAGAAAGTCAATGGCCAGGCAGGCAGCAACAAGACCAGCGATGATCAGCAAATTCTTATGCCGTCGGGCCCAGGCAGCACCTCCTCTGGCAGCAGACGGTGTCATGTGGTAACTCCAATTCCGCTATCATGCGCTGCCGGCTCGCCCTTTGTTGCATCGCTGAATCGCGGATGAAACTGTTGGGGCGTCGTATCTGCCTCGATATCGTGCAGCCGTAATGAAAAATCTTCGCGCTCAAGGCTCATGTGGGGACTGTAATAGGGATCACCGGCATCAAGCTCCAAGGCCCAGCGCTTGCGAAACAGGACCGACTCCCCCCGAAAGCGCTTGTTTTTCTCCGGCGTATCCTCATAGCCGCGTGTCTTTGACTCATGGTGATACAACTCTGCGAAAGGCGTAAAGACATTCAGATATCCCGCAGCACGAAGCCGCATGCACAAATCGACGTCATTAAAGGCAACGACAAAGTCCTCGTCAAAGCCACCGATTTGCCAAAATACCTGTTTGCGCAACATCAGACAGGCACCGGTGACCGCCGAGATGTTTTGGACTAACTGAAGGCGACAGACGTAGCCAGGGCTATCGCGCTTAAAGCCCTTATGGGCATGACCGGCAAGACCGCCAATGCCTATGATAACTCCCCCGTGCTGGATGGTATCGTCGGGAAACAACAGCCGTGCGCCAACAGCTGCCACCTCCGGGCGCTGGGCAAACATCAGCATCTCCTGCATCCAGTCGGGGCTTATCACCGAAGTATCATTGTTTAAAAAAAGCAGCATCTCGCCTTCTGCCTGGCGCGCCGCAAAATTGTTGATAGCAGAAAAATTAAAGGATCCCTGATATTTGATGATCCGCGCGCACGGCTCAGCTCCGCTGCGGCCGGCGGCGGCAAACCACTCCCGTATTCGCTGCGGAATGGTATCGTAGAACATAAACGTTTCATTCTCTGTGCTATTATTCTCAACTATAACTAGTTCATAATTATTATAATTGCTCCGAGTAACGATTGATTCAAGGCAGAGTTCAAGGTCATCAATATGATCTTTATTAAGAATAATAATGGAGATCAGCGGCGAATTGGCAATCTGATACTGAATACGATATACCGTGGGCAGGCTGGCGTTCGTAACACTTCCCACAAGACCGACACGCTGAAGATGGTCGTCCAGGGCACGCTTTGCAGATCCGGCACAGCGCAATAGCTGCTGTGAATTTTGAGAAAAGGAATCGTCGTGCTTTCTCCAATAGTAAAGAATCAGGGGGATATGCACGATGCGCCGTGCCTTTTCACTCAGCCGCAGGGCCATGTCGTAATCCTGGGAACCATCGCAAACGCTTCTGAACGTGCCTACCTTTTGCTGCAAATCGCGACTGAAAACAAGCAGATGGCAGATGTAATTGTAGCTTCGCAAAGTATCCGGTGAGAACGCCGGCTTAAAATGTGGAGAAAACCCGTTTTCCGGCTTGTCACTAAAGATGATCTCGTCGCTATAGAGCATGTCCGCGCCCTGCTCTTCAATAGCCTCGGCAACCAGATAAAGCGCCGAAGGGTGGAGGGCATCATCATGGTCGAGCAGGGCCAGATAATCCCCGCTCGCCATTTGCAGGCAGCAATTGGTATTGGCGGCTATGCCCTCGTTGCCGGCCAGCTTGCGGTATTTAATACGCTCGTCAAGTTCCGCATAGCTGCGGCAACAGTCAGCC
Source organism: Coriobacteriales bacterium (assembly GCA_031276475.1). GTDB lineage: Bacteria > Actinomycetota > Coriobacteriia > Coriobacteriales > UBA8131 > JAISMZ01. The sequence goes on along the minus strand of JAISMZ010000280.1, from coordinate 7,452 downwards.
ACCGCACTGTGATTCTCATCGCTGGCATCGGCTAAACAGAGCTCCCAGTGCTGATAGCTCTGGTTTTGCACCGAATCAATCATCATTTTGAGAAACTCGGGCGAGGTGTTATAGAGAGGGACGAGAATGCTGAACAGATGCTCAGCGGCAAAAATGCGTGAACGCTGCCGCTCGAATACTTCATCGCTGAGAATAAATCCGCTGTCAAAAATTGCCGGCTTGCGCGGCCTGAGCCTGTTAAAGACACGGCGGGCGGTTGATTTAAGCCCAAAGTCGCGTACGCTTCTAACAACACGAACAAGATTCCTGACGCTGACCGGATGGGCTGGCTTTTGATTCAGCTCGGTCATAACGCCCCCGCACCTGCCTCGTAAGCATCGCAAACCTCTCTGGTCGCTCCGTCCATCAGCAAATGCCCCTCATCCAACCAAAGAGCCCGACTACAGAGTTCACGAATCTGCTTGATGGTATGCGACACCAACAGCACCGTCGTGCCACCGGCCATCAGCTCCTTAATGCGCGCCTCGCTTTTCTCCTTAAAAAGAAAGTCGCCCACTCCCAGTATCTCATCAACGATAAGAACTTCTGGTTTGGTAGCTGTGGCGACAGAGAAGCCCAACCGTGCCCGCATGCCCGAGGAGAAGGTCTTCAGGGCTCTGTCCTGAAACTTCTCCAACTCCGCAAAACTGATGATCGCGTCGTATTTTTTTGCCATTTCGCGATGCGAGAAACCCATCACCGCACCATTTAAGTAGATGTTCTCGCGCGCCGTAAGGTCGTCATCAAAGCCGGCACCGAGTTCAATCAGCGGAGCGACGCTGCCCACTCGCTCCACAGTGCCCGACGTCGGCTTAAGCACGCCGGAAATCAATTTGAGCAACGTGCTTTTGCCACTGCCGTTAAGGCCAACGATGCCTACGACCTCGCCTTTACCAACCTTAAAGCTGATGTCGTCCAAGGCGATAAACTCATCGCGCGTAAGCTGTCGTTTGAGGTATCTGATCAGATACTCCTTAACGCTGTCGGCCCGATCCTTGGTAACAACATATTTCATGGTAAGGTGCTTGACGGTAATCACGCTGCTCATCTCATTGCTTGCCTTTCTCAAATATAGAGAACGAAACGATCCTGGAGCCTCTTGAACACCGCCAGGCCAACCACCAGCGTAACCAGCGCGAATCCCGCGCAGATCAAATTCTCCTGCCAGCCGGGAACCGCGCCATACATCATTATCTCGCGGGCATAATCCACATAATGCACCAGCGGGTTAAACTGTAAAACGCTTTGCACGTAATCGGGCAGGATCGAGAGTGGATAGAGTATCGGCGTGACATAAAACCAGGCGGTCAGCCAGATAGTCCAGATATGCGCGATGTCGCGCAGATAGACGACCAGCGCGCTGAGTATCAGCCCCAGACCAAAGGAGAAGAACGTCGCATAGAGCATCGGGATGAAGAAGAGCAGAAAGGTCGGGTAGAAAGGATATTGCTGAACAATATAGACGATTATCACCGCAATGAAGGAGAAAAGCGCACTGATCAGCGCGAACAGGCAGCTTTCGAGCGGAAATATATACTTTGGAATGTAGACTTTCTTAATCAGGGAGCCCCCGCCGATCACCGATTGCAGGGAGGCTCCCGTGGAATCGGAGACGAGGCCGAAGATAAAGCTGCCGGTAATGTAATAAACGGGGTAATCGGCAATGGCCACCCTAAAGACGTTGGAGAAGACAAAGGTCACAATCAGCATCACGAACAGCGGCTGGAGGATGCTCCAAAAGATGCCCAGCACACTGCGGCGATACTTAACCTTAAAATCGCGGGAGACCATCGTGCCCAGCAGATGGCGGTACTTCAGAAACGCCGGCAAATAGCGGCGAATCGTGGGTAGCTCAACAAGCACCACGACCAGCACGGCAACAATCAGCAGTCCAGAAAGGGCAGCAAAGATATCATAGGGCGAAAGAGTCATGTCTGCTCATTATAGCAGGTGTCGCTTTGTGCGATAATGTCAGTTGACAAAACGCCTGCCGAAAACCAGAAGTGGCAGACGAAAGCCCTGTCAAAGCCGACGTCTATCAAAAGGGAGAGACGTCAACGAAGCGAGAGGTACCAATGTTTGCACAGAAGAAATTAATTATCGGCATAGTCAGCGGCGTCGTTGTACTCGCCGCACTGATTACGACGATCGTGGTGATGATGCAATCGAGCCCCCCGTTAGAAATCGAGGCACCCCCCGTAGTTGAGCCGGCGCCCGAACCAAAACCGCCAGCGCCAAAACCGACCACCTATCCGCTTACCGGACTGCCCCTGGCTCTGAGCTCCTCCACCAGCGATGCCGAACAGGAAGCCGCCGCACTGGTTAACGCCCGTCCGCTCTGTGTAAAGATCGAGAACTCTTACGACGCTCGACCGCAAACGGGCTTCTCCAAAGCCGATGTCGTCTATGAAACCATTTCTGAGGGCGGCATCACCCGCTTTAACTGCATATTCCAAAGTAACATACCCGAGGAGGTTGGCCCGGTGCGCTCGGCCCGAAACTCCGACGTCACTCTCGTGCCCCAATACCAGGGGGTGCTGTTTTTCAGCGGCGCCAATGGGGTGGTTTTAGATCAGCTGGCAGCCGCTCAGGTCCCCAGCGTCAGCGATGGCGGCCTCGGTTTTCATCGAGTGGATTTCCGCGCCGCGCCGCACAATCTCTACCTGACGCTGCCCTCGGGTTATGGCGCGGCGGAATGGGGGGGCTACCCCATAACGCTGACTCAACCGGCGACCCTGGAGTTCTTAAGCTCAGCTGTGGAGGCGGACGCGTCGTCTTCCAGCTCAAAAGCGGCGAGCTCGGCAAGCGGGGCGGCGAGCTCGGGAACTGCGGCGAGAGCGGCGAGCGCGTCTTCCAGCTCGGCAACCGCCAACCCTCCGGCAACACCGGTCAGTCTGCTCAGCGTTCCTTTTTCCAGCGGCTTTATTGCCGAATGGCAATGGGCGGCGGAGGAAGCCGGAGGCCGCTGGTTGCGCTCGATGGATGGCCCGACGACAGACGCTGCAGACGGCTCGCAGATAGCCGCCACTAACGTGGTTGTACTCTGGGCGCCCTATACGCCCGACGCAGCTGGCGGCACCACTTGGGAGATTAACCTCAACGGCTCCGGTAAGGCCAGCATCTTTACTCAGGGCGGCCGCATCGACGGTACGTGGGAAACCGACGGCAGCACGCCGCCGCGTTTTCGCGACGCGAGCGGTCGGACGATTCGCCTGACTCCCGGCAACACTTGGTTTCAGGTGCTGCCACCGGATATCGATGTCTCTGCCGTCTAAGATTACCGCTGTAGTGAAGCGCCTGAAGAAGGGCGGCGCAAAAGCAGCGCTGGCCGACTCGACGGATGTAACGAGCGCGGGCGAGCCCGGTGTCACAGCGACCGATTTGCTCGCAAAAAGACCACCGATCTCCGTCGCGCTGGCGGCTAAGGACGGCGCGCGCTTTCTTGTTGAGCAGGTCGTGTCGATCCTCCCGCAGCTTACCGCCAGCGACGAACTGATAATCTCCGTTGACCCTTCCGAGGATGACACCTTGGAGTTGGCACGAGCCTTGGCCGAGACCACCAGCGGCGCTGCTGCTCCCCGCTTCACCGTCCTTGAAGGCCCGGGGCGCACTATTGCGGCCAACTTTGAACAGGCGTTGCGCGCCTGCACGAACGAGATAATCTTTCTGGCCGATCAGGACGACATCTGGCTGGAAGACAAAGTCTCCACGATTCTTAAAGCCTTCGCCAGAAGTGACGCCCTGCTTATCTGCCACGACGCAGCCATCGTTGACGAGCATCTCAATCTGCTCGAACTCTCGTATTTCAGCTGGCATAAAAGCCACGGTGGCCTGGTTCGCAGCGTTTTGCGCAATTCCTATGTGGGCTGTTGCCTGGCCCTGCGCCGTGAATTATTGAACGCTGCCCTGCCCTTTCCGCCAAACATCCCGATGCACGATCAATGGTTGGGTTGCCTGGCCGAGCGCTTCAGGCGAACGTTGTTTCTGGAGTCCCCTTTGATTCTTTATCGCCGCCACAGCGCAAATTCCACCAGCGACAGGCATGCCGGACTCAAGCAGATGCTGGGCTGGCGAGCGGCGCTGCTCAAGGCGCTGATCAAGCGTAAAAGTCCTCAGCGCCCCCGCGGTCCTCGGAAAGGCATCGAGTAATCAGCGCCGTCCTCCCTTCCCGTCCTTCCCTCCCCTGAATCGAAAGGCACTCCCCGAGGGCAGTCAGGGAGTGCCTTTCCTATTGGCTGGAGCATAAGCAGAGCAGGTGGGGACACAACTGCTTTACTCCCGGTATGGTGATGTTATTCGATCATCGGTGCTGTCTTTCATGCCACAGTTGCCTACCAACAAAACAACAGTCTCCAGCACCATCACAACAGCCATGACCGCAGACCAGGCGTCAAACCAGGCCATCGGAAGCGACAGGTTCTGTGTCAGCGCAAAGATCAAGACGTTGATGCAGGCAAGGGCCGCTCCCCCGCCCATAAATAGCAGCGGCCTGCGCTGTGCTGCGCTGGACTGGACGTGCTGGGCGCCGTGACCCTGGCGGCACCTGAGCAGGCGAAAGACAAAGATGGCAGCAATTACAAGCCCGCTCAGCAGCATCAGCAGATTTGCCAACGACCAAACCGCAAAGCCCTTGGGGCCATACAGGGGCACGCCAAAGACGGGGATGTTTTGCTCTGTTACCGCCTCTGCGAAGTTGTCTGCGTCAAAAGGAGAGGAATCCGGGTCTGGACTGCCATAATTGGCGAGCCAGGTAGTGGAGCCCGACTTCCAGATGGCGGTAAGGGCCAAAGAGCTGCCGTCTATGGTATAACTGTCCGCTGGCCGGTACGTCTTTTCGTCAGAACCTCTCCAGCCCGCAAAGGCATAACCCCTGCGCTTGGGAGCAGCGGCTATGGTATGAAGATCGCCGTCGCTCAGGTCAAAAACATCTTCAGGCATACCCGTAACATCGATACCACCAGCGAAGTAGCGCACGCTGTAGGAGCCTTTATCTTCAGACACTGCCGCAGGCTGCGACGGCATAGAAGGACGCTGATCGGCATCTTTAATCAGAGTGACGGTTATCCGCAGGGCCTGTCCGTCATGTATCAGTCGCACGAAGTAATCAGCACTGCGCCCGTCATAGTTTGTCTCGGCGCGCAAATCGCGCTGCGCTGCAATCAATGCGGAAATATCTGCGGCGTGCACGCTGATGGTGGCGTTTGCGGCCGGAACGCCATTTCTGTCTATCGCTACGGGACTGGAGTGAGACAAGACGATACGGGCATCCAGCAGGCTTTGCGCAACGTTATAGGTAAAGTTGTTGGCGGTAAGGTGCGATGTGTCGCTGCCCGCAGTGATGCCGCCAGCGCCCACGTGATGCAAGGTGACGTAAATCGTCAGCGAAGAGCCGTCCGCAGCGGTGAAGGTCAGCGGATAGGTACCCAAGGTTTTGCTGTGCTGCGCGGACACGATGACAGCAAGCTCAGCGTCGCTCACGCCAAGCTGACGGGGGTCGATCGGATTGCCTGAAGCGTCTCTGGCAGTGACGCGACTGAGCCAGGCGGCTGTCTCACGGGTCAGATCCGGCTCCGAGCAGCCGTAGGTAAAGTCGTTTCCATTAAGGTGTGCTGAGGTCTGTCTGGGCCGGTCCGGGTCAGACGTGTCAACGCTGCCCGCTCCGTGATGATACAGTCGTACCGCCACACTTATCCACTCGCCACTGGCAAGTGAGAAGCTCAACGGCAGCGTGGTGACCGTCCTTGCGGCCTGCGCAGCGCGGATCGCCGCCAACTCGGCGTCGTTTACCGCTATCTGGCCACAGGCAATGGGAAAACCGTCCTTGTCGGTGGCCGATACCTTGGATAAGGCCCGTGCCACAGCGGCAAAAAGCGGCGGCTCGTCTGCGCCCAGGGCAAAGTCATTGGCGGCGATGTGGGGCGTACCCGTGCCAGGCGTGATACCGGGCATGACGGTGGGACCACCTTCGTTGGTAAGTGAGACGCTGACGGTTACGCTGTTTGCGTCCGGCGAGGTAAAACGCAGCGGGAAGTCGCCAATTGTGCCTGCGACCTGAGCTGCCTGGATGGCGGCGAGCTGGCCTGCATCCACAGCTATCAAACCGACATCAACCGGAACACCGTTTGCGTCGCGGCAGACAACGTGCGCGAGAAACTTGGCAATCTCTGCGCTCAGCGCTGCTTCACCAACGCCGTAGCTAAAGTCATTGGCCGTGATCTGGTCGGTGCCCGGAGGTGCGGGCGGAAGTGAGCCGTGCTGCTGCAAAGTGACTTTAAAGTCCACCTCACCACCGTTGGCTGTGGTATAGCGCATCTCAAAGACGCCCCATCGGCCGGCCTCAAAATGGGCAAGGAGGGCGGCGAGCCTTTCTGCGTCAGCCACGATGGCCGCGTCTGGCAGATGATTGCCGTCCTCATCCATGCCTTGAACAAAAGACAGCGAACGGATGATGGCCTCGGTCAGAGCCGGCTCGTCAAGGCCGTAGAGGAAGTCGTTTGCGGTGAGGGTGTCGCGGCCAGGGGCGGGCGGCACGGGGCCGTTGTCGCGCAGGGTCACCGTGATGGCGACCTCGGCGGCGTCTCCCGCGCGAAAGACGAGCGGATAACTGCCCAGCGTATGCACGGCGCGCGCGACTTCTATCGCGGCAAGCTGGGCGGCGTCTGGCGTTATCTGGGTTCGCGCAAAGGGATAGCCCGACTTCTGAATGCCCCAGACACCGGAGAGTTGCCTGGCCAGGGCCGCGGTCAACTCACCGGATGAGCAGCCGTAGGCAAAGTCGTTGGCCCAAAGGGCCTCTGCACCAGGGTTGGGAGGAACCGGGCCGTTGTCAAAAAGGCGCACGGAGACGGTGACGGCCTTGCCATCGTAGGCAAAGGTCAGAGGATAAACGCTGTAACGCTCCGGGCCGAGAGCGGGGGCGTTGTGGATGGCATCGAGCTCTGCGGCGCCGGGATCCACCGCGATGGCGCTGGTGGCGACCGGGTTTCCGTAAACATCGTAGGCCTTCACGCCGGACAGCAGGCGAGCCGCATCCGCGTCAAGGGAGGCGCGGGCGTCCCAGGCCAGGGCAAAGGAGCTTGCACCCAGGCAGCGGTGGTCGGGCACGGCCGGCGCCGGGCCGTCCGGGTCGGGCGGCGTGGGGGATGCGACCTTCTCAAAAAGCGTCACCTCTACGGTCACCGAAGCACCGTCGGGGCCGGTGAAGGTCAAAGGCCAGGTCTGTGATAAATCCATGTTGAGGATAGCCGTATTTATCTCGGCCAGCTGGCCTGCGTCTACCTGGACGCCCGACAGGTCAGACAGCTTGGCGCCGGTCGCGTCATAGAGGCTGACAAAAGCGGCCTGGATTGCGGCCGGCACGTTGAGCTCACCGTCGCTTGTGGCCCACAGGAAGTTATCGGCGTAGATCCGCTC
>JAISMZ010000276.1 GCA_031276475.1 Coriobacteriales bacterium | reverse complement strand
CCCGTTTTGCCACCGTCTGAGCTGCAACCAACAACAGCCCAAACAACAGCCAACAACAGCCGGCATGTTGCCCACAAAAACGCCGCTTGCAATCCACAGGCAGGCGATGTATACTCTACAAATCTTATCTATTTACTAGGAATTGTTGCGTGCGCGGCGCAAAATGCAAAGCGCGACAGCAAGACCGCCGGGTGACAACAGGTCGCCGCGGACAGATCAACCAGAAAGGAAGCTGCTATGACCGTCTATCGCAACATCAGTGAGTTGGTGGGGAACACCCCGCTCGTCGAGCTGACCAATTACGAGAAGCAAAACGGCCTGAACGCCACGATTATCGCCAAGCTGGAGTCCTTCAATCCGGCCGGCAGCGTTAAGGATCGCATCGCCGTGGCGATGATTGGCGAGGCCGAGAAGGCCGGGCTGATCAACGCCGACAGCGTCCTCATCGAGCCGACCTCCGGCAACACCGGAATCGGGCTGGCCGCCATCGCCGCCGCCCGCGGCTATCGCCTGATCCTGACGATGCCCGACACGATGTCCGTTGAGCGCCGCAACCTTTTGGCCGCCTACGGCGCCGAGCTGGTGCTGACCGACGGTGCCAAGGGCATGAAGGGTGCCATCGAGCGCTCCCGCGAGCTGGCCGAGGAGACCGCCAACAGCTTTGTCCCCGGGCAGTTCGTCAACCCTGCCAACCCCGCCATCCACAAGGCCACCACCGGCCCGGAGATCTGGGAGGCCACGGACGGCAAGGTCGACATCCTCGTCTCCGGCATCGGCACCGGCGGCACCATCACGGGTGCCGGCGAGTACCTCAAGGAGAAGAACCCCAACATCACCATCGTCGCCGTGGAGCCCGCCGCCTCGCCGGTGCTCTCCAAGGGCACGCCTGGGCCGCACAAGATACAGGGGATCGGCGCCGGGTTTGTCCCCGATGTCCTCAACACCCAGGTATATGATGAGATCATCACTGTGGAGAATGACGATGCCTTTGCAACCGCGCGCGCCCTGGCAAAGACCGACGGCGTGCTCGTGGGCATCTCCTCCGGCGCCGCGCTGTGGGCCGCCACCCAGCTGGCCCGCCGTCCCGAGAACGCCGGCAAGCAGATAGTCGCCGTGCTGCCCGACACCGGCGAGCGCTACCTCTCCACCTCGCTGTTCGCCGGCTAAAACCGCGCAGGATATATCAGGGACGGTTCTTTTGAGCAACACAAAAGAACCGTCCCTTTGTGTCCCCGCCGAAGTGCCGCTCGCAAAATGAGCGGCACTTCGGTTATTGTCATTGCGTCATTTTTAACCGGCAAGGGATTTTCGGCAGCGCTCCGCAAGAACGGGTAGATCGTCCTCAACATCACTCCAGGCCCAAGGCAGAATCACGCGATCATAGTCGTGGACGATAACGTTGCGGAACTCCATGATTTGCTTCCAGGGAATCTCAGGATTCTCATCCCGATACTCCTGTGAAAGCCTCAAGGCAAGCTCCCCAATTTGAAGGAGCGGCATCAGTAGTAAATCAGCGAGATCGCTTTCCGTCAAGAAGCGTTCTTCCGTTACGGCATATTTCTCAATGCGCGACGTTACGGCATCGCAGTGGCTCAATATAGAGATCAGTGTCAACCGCTCCTTCTCGTTCATAGAGGAGCACCTTGTCCCGCTCAAACTCAGGATACAATGCGGCATTTCTTTTTGTGGGGACAGCGGTCACGTCAACACTGCGTCCTAGTTGGGGGCTCAGGTCAAGGCGCACATCACAGGCATCAATCAGTCCAAACCCTTTTTCGGTATCCAGGGATATATCAATGTCGCTGGCATCCTTGGCCTCTCCACGGGCAAACGAGCCAAACAGGAAGGCTCGCTTAACCTTGGCGTTGTCGCACACGGCAGCGGTAACATTGTTACGGATCGCCTCGATTGTTGGCAAAGCAGGCATGACATACCTTTCTGGACAACTGATCTTAATGCAGCAGAGCAGCCACGACCAAGCCTCCGGCTAATCTGGAGCAGAACTCCCTTATAGCCGAAACCTGGTGGACAAAATGGGGGCACGCAAGGGTCAGCCTCGTAACGCATCGGCGCCGAGCAGGCTTTCCAGCTTGTCGCGAAAGGCCGGCGAGGCGGTGTTCACGGTGAGAGGCAGTTCGCTGCGCAGGTATGAGCCGTTGCCGTTTTGCGAGATCTGCAAGACCACGGGGCTCTGGCCGGGGTACGAGCGCAGCAGGCGCATCAGCGTGTCGCTGGTCTGCTGGTTAAAGCGCTCGGCCGCTATGGTCAGGACGGCCGTGGAGTTTGTGGCGCCCGCGCCACCCGCCGCGCCGCCACCCGCCGCGCCACCCGCGCCGCCAGCACCCCAGCCCGCCGCGCCTTCACCTGCCGCGCCACCCACCGCGCCAGCGTCCCAGCCCGCGCCAGCGCCCCGCTCCGCGCCACCCGCCGCCGCGCCTTCACCTGCCGCGCCACCCATCGCGCCAGCACCCCAGCCCGCCGCCGCGCCGCCACCCGCCGCCGCGCCACCCGCCGCACTCGCGTCGCTCGCGCCCTCCCTAAGATCGAGCGCGGTCACCTCGTTAACGAGTATCTGCGAGCCGCGGTCGTTGTGCTCGTAGCGGCAGCGCACCTGCACGATGGCATCTTCCACCACCGCCTGGCGGTACTTCTCATAATACTGTGGAAAGATAATCGCCTCGATCGAACCCTCGGTGTCCTCCAAAACGAACTTCGCCATCGCGTCGCCTTTTTTAGAGGTCATCGGCATCAGCTTGGTAATCATCCCGGCCAGACGGATCGGCCGCTTCTCGGGCGGGGTTCGGTGCCGCGCGTCAACGCCGCCAGCAAAACCGCTCGCGTCCGCCACCGCGCCCACGCCGTCGCCCGCCGTGCCCAGGTCAGCGCTCTCCACATCTCCCAGCTCATCGTCGTCGGCGCTGAGAAAGGCTCCCAGCGAATACTCGCTGAGCCGTTCGAGCGCCGCGGCAAAGGGGCTTAGCGGGTGGTCGGAGACATACATCTTGAGGATCTCCTTCTCAGCGTCCAGCTTGGTGCGGCGGTCCCACTCAATGCCGTCCGGCTCGGGGATGTCGTCCTCAAAACCGGCCGCGGCGGCCGCGTCGTCGTCTGAGAAGAGGTCGAACAGCGAGACCTGGCCGTCGGCTTTATCGCGGTGGCGCTTGGCGGCAACGTCCATCAGCGAGTCGATCTCTAAAAAGCGCATCATCTGGCGGCGGGTATAACCTGTGGAGTCAAACGCGCCGGCCTTGATCAGCGCCTCTACCGCTCGCTTGTTACAGTAGCTGTTGTTGATCCTAAAGACAAAGTCGTGCAGCGAGGTGTAGGGGCCGCCGCTTTCGCGCTCGGCGATGATCGCGTCGGCGGCGCTTGCACCCACGCCGCGGATGCCGGCCAGGCCAAAATGGATGCCCTCGGCGGTCGGCGTGAACTCGCGGCCGGAGGAGTTCACGTCCGGCGGCAGCACGGCGATGCCCATCCGCCGCGTGTCGCTGATGTAGCCGGTCAGCCGGTCGGCCTTGCCCACAAAGCTGGAGAGCACGGCGGCCATGTATTCCACCGGATAGTAGGCCTTAAACCAGGCGGTCTGCATGACTATCACGGCGTAGGCCGCGGAGTGGGACTTGTTAAAGGCATACTCGGCGAACTTCTCCACATCATCCCAGATGGTCTGGGCGACCTTGCGCGAATAGCCGTTGCGCTCGGCGCCGCCCAGCCAATGCTCCTCCATGGTCTCGGTGGTGCCGTCGGCCCAGGTGCGCACGTCCTCCTTCATCAACTTGATGTTCTTCTTGGCCACCGCCTTGCGCACGACGTCGGACTCGCCGGCGGTAAAGCCGCTCATCCGCATAGAAATCTGCATCACCTGCTCCTGGTAGACCAGGGCGCCGTGCGTCTCTTTGAGGATGTCGGTCAGGCGGTCGTCGTAGTAGACCACCTTGCGCTGCCCGGTTCGGCGCTGTACGAAGTCGGTCAGCATGCCGGAGTTCAAAGGTCCGGGGCGAAACAGCGCGATCGCCGCGACGACGTCGGAGTAGCGGTCGGCGTTCATCGAGCGCAGCAGCGCGGTCATGCCCGAGGACTCCACCTGAAAAACGCCCGAGGTGTTGCCCTGCGAGAGCATCTCAAAGACCTTGGGGTCTTCCAGCGGAATGTCGTCCATCTCTACGCGTACCCCGTGGTTGCGCTGGACGTATTCCTGGGCCTTCATCAAGACGTTCAGGGTGCGCAGGCCGAGGAAGTCCATCTTCAGCAGGCCGAGGTCGGCGTTGTGCTTGCCGTCGTATTGGGTCAGTATCATGTCGCCCTTGGTGTCCAGCTTGACCGGCACTAAATCTGCTATTGGGGCTGGTGCTATTATCACTGCGCTGGCGTGTACCCCTTCGCCGCGAATCGTGCCCTCCAGGGCCAGCGCCGAGTCAACAATCCGCCGGGTGTCGGCGTTTTCTTTGTAGGCGGTAATCAGGTCGCTGTTGCGCTGCTCGCCGTTCAGCTTCTTGTCCTCGTGCATCCCCAAGGTGGCCTTCAGCGAGGCGGCGGGGCCAAACTGGATCTTCTTGGATATCTCCTGGCCCACGTAGATCGGGTAATCGAAGACCCGCGTGGAGTCGACCACCGCCTGTTTGGCCTTTAACGAGGAGAAGGTGATGACGTGCGCGACCTTCTCGGCACCGTAGAACTCACGCAGGTGCTCAATCACGTCAAAGCGCCCGTCTTCGTCAAAGTCGATGTCGATATCGGGCATCTCCACGCGCTCGGTGGACATGAAGCGCTCAAACAGCAGACCGTTGGCCAGCGGGTCGAGCGCGGTGATGCCCAGCGCGTAGCTGATTATCGAGCCGGCCGCCGAGCCGCGCCCAGGTCCTACCCAGACGCCGTTTGCCCGCGCCCAGTCAACAAACTCCTGCACCACCAAAAAGTAGGCCGGAAAGCCCTGCTCAACGATGATTCGGTATTCGTACTCAAAGCGCTCGCGCACCTCGGCGGGCAGCGGGTCGCCGTAGCGCTGAAGTAGACCGGCCTCGGCCTCGCGGTAGAGCATCTCGTCCTCATCCACGCCTTCCGGCAGCTCCGGCAGCGGCAAAATCTTGTTATGCGAGAGCTTTACCCCACAGCCCTGCGCCTGCTGCGCGGTGGACTGCTCGTCTAAGCGGACGTTGCATTTTGCGGCAATCTCCACCGTGGCGTCGCAGGCGTCGGGAAAGTCGCGCATCAGCTCGCGCATTTCGGCCTCGCTCTTCATGTAGAACTGGTCGTTTTCAAAGCGCAGCCGGCTGGGGTCGTCAAAGCGCGAGTTGGTGCCGATGCAAAGCATGATGTCTTGGGTTACGGAGTCCTCGCGACGCAGGTAATGCAGGTCGTTGGCGGCGGTGGTGCGCAGGCCCAGCTCGCGGGCCAACGCGTCCAGCTGAACATTCAGCTGCTGCTGGGTGAGCGTGGCGACCGTGGTTGAGCCCTTTTCGTCGTTGCGAAAGACGAGACCCTGGTCCTGGAGCTCGATGTAGAAGTCCTCGGGCCCAAAGATATCGCGAAAGGTCTGCCCCCAACGCAGCGCCTCGTCGTGTTGGGCGGCCAGCAGGCACTTGGGAACGATGCCGGCCACGCAGGCCGAGGTGGCAATCAGCCCCTCGCTGTGTTTGCGCAGCGCCTCCACGGGTACCCGCGGCTTGTAGTAGAAGTTGTTGGTAGCAGCTTGCGAACATATTCGCAAAAGATTACCATAGCCCGTCTGGTCCTTGGCCAGAAGTATCATATGGTAGAGGTCAGGCTTGCGGTCGCGCCGCAACTCGCTGTCGGGAGTAAAATATATCTCACAGCCTATAATCGGCTTGACGCCCACCTTGTTGCAGGCCGAGACAAAGGCCGGCACGCCATAGAGGTAGCCGTGGTCGGTGATGGCAACGGCGTTCATGCCAAATTCCAGCGCCTGCTTTGCCAGCGCGTCAACGCGGGTGGCGCCGTCCAGCAGCGAGTATTCGGTATGGTTGTGCAGATGGACAAAGCCCATATTAGTGACCTTTCAAACAAAGTTGTGGAGGAGGACGGCCCGCATCTTAAAGTCCCCGACCGGCGTCGCCTGCCGCCGCTCCAGCACCGCTCGCCGTGGCGCTCGCCGCGTCAATCACCGCCCGGTAGCCGCCCGGGCCGTAGTTCAGCGCCTTGGAGACGCGGGCGATGGTGGTCGGCGAGCAGCCGGTCTTATCTTGGATGGCCAGATAGGACTCCCCGGCGTCCAGCAAAAAGGCCACCTCCAGGCGCTGCGCCATCTCGTTCACCTCGGCGATGGTGCAGACGTCTTCCAGCAGCGCGGCCGCCTGCTCGGGCGTGGCAACGCCGGCCAGCGCCTGGTAGAGCTGGGCGAGTTCTGCTTTGGTGGCATTGCGAGCCAACACGGGCGTCCTTTCCAGATGCTGCGTTTGGGACACAGGGACGGTTCATCCGTCCTGTTTTCATGAGATGCTGCCCAGTAACAGACGGCTGTCTGGAAAACAGGACGG
>JAISMZ010000262.1 GCA_031276475.1 Coriobacteriales bacterium | reverse complement strand
GATATGTACATCGGCAAGGGCAATGCCTATATGCGCGAGGTGGCCGCCGCGCTGCGCGAGGGCTTTGAGGACGGCAACCTTGAGCAGCGCCCGACCCTGGTTAATCTGCAATGCGACATCGACCACCCAACCCAGACGATGGCCGACGTCAATCACCTGATTCACAGCTTTGGCGGCGTCGAGCAGCTGAAGGGCAAAAAAGTGGCTATGACCTGGGCCTATTCACCTTCTTACGGCAAGCCGCTGAGCGTGCCCCAGGGCGTCATTGGGCTGTTGACCCGCTTTGGCGCCGACGTTGTTTTGGCTCATCCCGAAGGCTACGAGGTGATGCCCGAGGTGGAGCAGATCGCCGCCCGCCAGGCCAAAGAAAACGGCGGTTCGTTTATCCGTACCGATAGCATGGCCGAGGCCTTTGCCGATGCCGATATCGTCTATCCCAAGAGCTGGGCGCCTTTTGCAGCGATGGAGAAGCGCACGCAGCTTTACGGCGACGGCGATTTTGAGGGAATCAAAGCTTTGGAGCAGGAGCTGCTCGCCCAAAACGCCGAACATCTCAGCTGGGAGTGCAGCGAGGAGCTGATGGCCACCACGAAGCAGGGCAAGGCGCTTTATCTGCACTGCCTGCCGGCCGACATCACGGGCGTCAGCTGCAAGGCTGGCGAGGTGGCAGCCTCGGTCTTTGACCGCTACCGCGTGCCGCTTTATCGCCAGGCCAGTCATAAGCCCTACCTCATCGCCGCGATGATCTTTTTGGCCCGCATCGCCGATGTGCCCGCCCGCCTGAGCGCGCTGGAAGAGGCGGCCGTGCCGCGTCTGGCCTTTTGAGGCAGCGGCGAGGGACAGGTGAAGATGATGTTAGATGACCGTAAAATCCCTGGCGGCGGCCTGCCGGACGGCCTGCCCAAGAAACGCATCGTGGTGGCTTTGGGCGGCAACGCCTTAGGCGAGGACCTCGATTCGCAGATGCGGGCCGCCAGAATAGCCGCTTCGGCCATAGTCGATCTGATTGAGAGCGGCCACGAGCTGGTGCTGGTACACGGCAACGGGCCGCAGGTGGGGATGATCGAGACGGCCTTTGAGACCGCCGCCCGAGCCGATGAGTGCTTCCCGGTTCTGCCGATGTCGGTCTGCGTGGCTCTGACCCAGGGCTACATCGGCTACGACCTGCAAAACGTGATCCGCCGCGAGCTCGATTCGCGCGGGCTGAGCAAGCCGGTGGCGACCATCGTCACCCAGGTGGTCGTCAGCCGCGACGACCCTGCCTTTGCGGCTCCGAGCAAGCCGATCGGCGGCTTTCTTAAACCCGAAGAGGCCGCCCAGCTCAAGGCCGAGGGTGTGGCCGTGATTGAGGACAGCGGCCGCGGCTGGCGGCGGGTGGTCGCCTCGCCGGCGCCAACTGACATCCTCGAGGCCGACGTTGTGCGCTGCATGCTCGAGGCCGGACAGGTCCCCATCGCCTGCGGCGGCGGCGGCATTCCGGTGGCGTTGGTAGAGGGAGACTACGTTGGTCAGGCGGCGGTGGTGGACAAGGATCTGGCCGCGGCCCGGCTGGCCGAGCTGATAGGCGCCGATACGCTGATCATCCTTACCGCTGTGGAGAAGGTCTGCCTCGACTTTGGCAAGCCAACCCAGCGCGAGATAGACCACCTGAGCGTCGCCGAGGCCGAGAAGTACAGCGCCGAAGGCCAGTTTGGCAGCGGCTCGATGCAACCAAAGATTACCGCCAGCCTGCGCTTTGTTAGCGGCGGTGCGGGTCGCGAGGTCCTGATAACCCAGCTTGAATCTGCCCGCGCCGGTATCGAAGGCCAAACGGGTACGCATATTACTTCCGATGCAAGTTAAGGAGGCATGATGAGTTCGGACAGCAATGACTCCCAAATGATTTACCAACTGGAGGGTCGTCCGCGGCTGCGAATCGCGCTGCCGCTGGGCTTACAGCATGTGCTGACGATGTTTGTTGGCAACCTGGCGCCGGTGCTGGTGCTGGCCGGCATCGTCTCGCCACTCACCGGCGACACGATAATCACGCAGGGCGAGCGTGTGCTAATGATCCAGTGTGCGATGCTGGTCTCTGGCGTGGCCACGCTGCTGCAACTCTATCCTCTAAAGATCGGCCGCTTTCAGATTGGCGGCGGCCTGCCCATCGTGATGGGTACCTCCTTCGTCTTTGTCAGCGCCCTGGTGGCTATACTTGGCGAGTACGGCCTGCCGGCGGTCTTTGGAGCGATCCTCGTTGGCAGCGTTGCAGAGATCATCCTTGGCCTTGGCCTCAGCGTCTTACAGAAGCTCTTCCCGCCGGTGGTCATCGGCACGGTCTTGATGGCCATCAGTCTGTCGCTTTTGCCGGTGGGCATCCAGTACCTGGCCGGCGGGGCAGCCGCGGAGAGCGCCTATAACCTGGCGCTTTCTGGCGCCTCCCTCAGCGAGAGCCAAAGCCTGCTGGCGGAGAGCTACGGTTCATGGCAAAATATGTTTATTGGAATAACGGTATTCTTGATAATCGTCGCTCTGCAGCGCTGGGGCAAGGGATTTCTCAACGCCATGGCGATACTTGCGGGGATAATCGTCGGCTATCTGATGGCGGCACTGCTGGGGATGGTGGATTTCTCCGTCATCGTTGCGTCCCCGCTTGTCGCTTTGCCGCTGCCGGCCACCGTTCCTGAGTTTCATCTCGGCCCGATCATCACTATCGGCCTGCTCTACATCATCAGCGGGCTCGAGACGATGGGCAACGTCAACGGCATCACCGTGGCGGTCTTTAACCGCGAGGCAACCGCTAAGGAGACCTCGGGCGCGATACTCGCCGACGCGGGAGGCAGCATTCTCGCGGGCATCTTTAACTGCCTGCCAAACACCGCCTTTGGCCAAAACGCCGGCATCGTGGCAATGACCAAGGTGGTTAACAAATGGGTCGTGGCCATGGGGGCCTTTGTGCTGATCGCCGCCGGTTTCTTCCCGCCGATCGGTGCGGTTTTCTCGGCAATGCCGCCCTGCGTGCTCGGCGGCGCGGTGATCGGCGTCTTTGGTATGATACTGGTCAACGGCATTAAGCTGATCACCCTCGAGGGCTTTAACGAGCGCAACGTGCTGATCGTCTGCATCACCTACGGCGCGGGATTCGCCATCGCCAACACGCCGGAGCTGGTGGGGCTGTTCCCCGAGCCACTGCACTTCATCTTCTCCGAGACGACCCTGGCGGTCTGCCTTGTTGCAGTCCTGGCCAATCTGCTTTTCTCGCAGGGGAGCAAAAAATCACAAAAGCCCGAGGTAGAGACTGAGGAGTGTTTAATATGAGTGAGATTATGCGCCCGCTGCCGTTTGCGCAGCTTATGGGCTGGGCCTTATCCGAATACGCGCAGTCGGGCTCGGTCTTTGGTATACGTGTGGAGAAGTTCTGGCGCCCCGAGCAGGACACCGCCTCGCGCCTGTACGATGCCGATCTGGACTGCCCCCTTGGCCCTGCGGCCGGCCCGCATTCGCAGCTGGCACAAAACATCGTCGCCGCCTTTTTGGCCGGCAGTCGCTTTATCGAGCTGAAGACCGTCCAGACCATGGACGGTGCCGAGCTCAGGGCCGCCGTCGCCCGGCCCTGCATCAATGCCGCAGACGAAGGTTACAATGTTGAGTGGTCTACCGAACTGACGGTCGAGCAGGCTTTGGAGGAATACGTCAAGGCCTGGATAGCCGTACACGTCCTGGCCGTGGAGTTTGGGCTCGGTGCCGGCGTGGTCTTTAACATCAGCGTTGGCTACAGTCTTGAGGGCGTTCAGTCCAAAAAGATTGACAGCTATATCGAGGGCATCAAAGATGCCTCGGGCCTGCCCGTCTGGCGGGAGGCTCTGGAGTGGCTGCGCGCCAACGGTGAGCGCTTCTCGGCGCTGACCGAGGCCGACATCGCGGCGATCCCCGCGGCGGTCTCCAACAGTGTTACCGTCTCTACGCTGCACGGCTGTCCGGCCGACGAGATAGAGCGGATCGCCGATTACCTGCTCACAC